>CAYQRG010000118.1:1073-1557 GCA_964419645.1 uncultured Eubacterium sp. | reverse complement strand
TTCTTTCGCCTCTGCTGGTCTGTTCAATGACATAAGGTACTAAACTCATATCCTGCCTCCTTATGATATTACACGTATTACAGACCGGCTCTTATCTGGGCCGGTCTGTCTGGCTTGACTTACTGGTTGTTTTCTTTTCTTTTTGGTTTGGCACGTTCTTTGACATTGTCCATGACAAATGCCACTGCCTTTTGTACTGCAAGGTCTTTCTTCATGGATTCTTTCTCTGTATCACCCATGATCTCTTTTATTTTATCTGTCTCCATGCCATATGCATCTGCCATTTTCTGAATCTCTGCTTCGACATCTTCTTCTGTCACTTCGATCTTCTCTTCTTCCGCAATCTTCTCTAATACAAGGCTGCTCCTAATACGGCTGACTGCATCCGGTTTTACCTGTTCTTTCAACTTATCTATGGTCATACCGGAAAACTGCATATACTGCTCAAAGCTTAATCCCTGCATCGTGATCCTCTGAGCAAATT
>CAYQRG010000118.1:0-1063 GCA_964419645.1 uncultured Eubacterium sp. | reverse complement strand
ATCAATCATCGTCTCAACCTGCAGATCAATCATTGCATCCGGAATTTCCATGGATGCATCCTCTGCAATCTTGCGTACTGCTTCGTCTTCCTTGGTACGTCTTGCATTTTCCTCTTTCTCTTCTGCCAGTTTCTTTCTGATGTCTTCTTTGTATTCTGCTAATGTGTCAAACTCAGATACATCCTGTGCAAATTCGTCGTCTACCTCTGGAAGCTCTTTGGTCCGAATCTCATGGATCTTAACTTTGAATACTGCAGGCTTGCCTGCTAATTCTTCTGCATGATATTCTTCCGGGAATGTCACATTGACTTCTGTTTCATCTCCGCTGTTCTTGCCGATCAGCTGTTCTTCAAATGTATCAATAAAGGAATGGGAACCGATTTCTAAGGACTGGCTCTCCCCCTTACCGCCTTCAAATGCCTCACCGTCTACAAAGCCTTCATAATCGATCACTGCCGTATCGCCTTCCTGAATGCTTCTGTCTTCTACGGTAATCATTCTTGCGTTGTTATCTCTCTCTCTTTCTACTGCTGCATCTACTTCTTCATCGGTAACGGATACGTCGATCTTCGTTACGGTAATGCCTTTGTATTTACCAAGGGTAACTTCCGGTTTCACTGCTACTTCTGCAGTAAAAATGAATGGTTTGCCTTTTTCGATCTGTATAATGTCAATCTCCGGACGGGAAACGATATCCACACCGCTTTCGTCTGCGGCTGCACCATAGTTCTCACGGATCAACTGGTTTGCTGCATCTTCAAAGAAGATTTCCGGTCCATACATTTTCTCAATCATATTTCTGGGTACTTTGCCCTTACGGAATCCCGGAAGGCTAATCTTATTCTTCTGTTTCAGATATGCTTCCTGCAGTGCCTCTTCTAATTGGTCTGCGGACACTTCAATGGTAAGCTTTGCCATATTCTTCTCTAAAGTTTCTACCTGTACGCTCATTCTAACTGTTTCCTCCTTCGCTGCAGTCATTGGGATATTATAGCATATGCTTTTTTAAAATACAAGAAAATTAATTGGAAAGATTTTTACATACTTCAAACTGATATTCTGG
>CAYQRG010000117.1:0-6464 GCA_964419645.1 uncultured Eubacterium sp. | reverse complement strand
ACGGGGTGGAATACTTTTTTGTAGATGAGCAAAGGCTTAGAGAGTTAGAATCAGAAGGCAAAGTGATTGAAGCCAGGGCATATCATACCGTCTGCGGCGTTTGGAAATATTTTACCGTAAATGACGGACAGATTGATCTGACAGAGCAGAATTACCTGATGATCACTACGTTAGAGGCTTATACTAAATTTAGAGATTATTTTGGAGCATCAGCAGTGGTGCCTATTTATGTGGAAGTGGAAGACGGGCTTCGTTTAAAACGGGCATTAGAGCGGGAAATGCTGCAAAAGGAACCAAAATATGCAGAGCTTTGCAGGAGATTTCTTGCAGATACAGAAGATTTTGCAGAAGAAAAATTAGAGGCAGCAGGAATTGGAAAACGTTTTTTGAATAAAGATTTGGAAGATACCCGAAAAGAAATTGTATCTTACATTCGCAGCGTATTGCGGAATTGTAGTATGGTTGAAGATAATATAGGGAAAGGGGTATAAAATGGATATAAGAGTAAATGAAATGACGCCAACAGCGGCAACGGAGGCCGCTCCAAAGGTAACCGAGGCAGACGGCAGTTTTAAATTTTCCCTGACAAGCGCCATTGGAGAGGCGCAGCTGCAGGAACGTCTGAATACTTTGCTGGATCAAATTACTAACCAAGGTGAGCGGATCGCACAGCATATGGATATTCGGGACATGAAAAAATACAGAGGTCTGGTGAAAGATTTCTTAAATGAGGTTGTGAACCGTTCCCATAAATTCTCCAGGGAGAATTTTTTAGACAGAAGAGGACGCCACAGAGTATATGGGATCATTCGTCTGGTAGATGCAAATTTAGATGAGCTGGCAGGTGAACTGGTTAAGGATGAAAAGGACCACTTGTCTATATTAGAAAAAATCGGCGAGATTCAAGGCTTATTGTTGGATATATTTACATAAAGGGGAAAAGGATGAAAGATTTTTCAAAGATAATCGGACATGAACATATCATAGAATATTTCCAAAATGCAATTGCCATGGACAAAGTCAGCCACGCCTATGTTTTAAATGGTCCTGACAAATCCGGCAAGATGCTTTTGGCGGAGGCTTTTGCCGCTGCCCTGCAGTGTGAAAAACAGCAGACTTCGCCCTGTATGGAGTGCCGTTCCTGCAAACAGGCAGCAGGAAGAAACCAGCCGGATATTGTTTATGTCACCCATGAGAAACCCAATACATTAAGCGTAGATGATATCAGAAAACAGTTAAATGATGATATTGTACTGAAACCATACAGCAGCAGATATAAGATTTATATCGTTGATGAAGCGGAGAAAATGAATCCGCAGGCACAAAATGCGCTGCTAAAAACAATCGAAGAGCCGCCTGCATATGCAGTAATTCTTCTGCTGACCACCAATGCAGACAGTTTTCTGCCGACAATACTTTCCAGATGTGTGCGATTGGATTTAAAAGCAGTCAGTGATGAAAAGATCCGTAGTTTTCTAATGAAGGAAGTAGAAGTGCCGGATTATCAGGCAGATATTTGTGTGGCCTTTGCCCAGGGAAATGTGGGAAAAGCAATACTTCTGGCAGGATCTGAAAATTTCAGTGAGATGAAAAAATCAGCGGTCCAGCTAATGAAGCGCATGCGTGAGATTGACCTGTACGAATTATCCCAGGCGGTAAAACAGATTACGGAATATAAGTTGGAGATCAATGATTACTTTGATCTGATGATGATTTGGTATCGGGATGTGCTTTTGTATAAGGCAACCGCAGATGTGAACCGGTTGATCTTTCAGGATGAGGTTTACAGTATTAAAAAGGAAGCCAGCCACAGCTCTTATGAAGGAATTGAACGAATTTTAGAAGGTCTGGAAAAGGCAAAGGCAAGGATTCGCGCAAATGTGAATTTTGAGCTTGTGATCGAGCTTTTACTATTGACAATAAAGGAGAATTAAAATGACAAAAGTCGTTGGAGTCCGGTTCCGCAATGCCGGTAAAGTATATTATTTTGATCCGGCAAAGTATGAGATTGAAGCCGGAGATCATGTGATTGTAGAGACAGCCCGGGGCGTGGAAATGGGGACGGTTATGTTAGCCCCAAGAGAGGTGGAGGATGATAAAGTCGTTTCCCCTTTAAAGGCTGTGATCCGTATCGCAACGGAAGAAGATGAAAAGATTGTAGAGAAAAACCGCGAGAAAGAAAAAGAGGCCTTTTTGATCTGTCTGGAAAAAATCGAAAAGCATGGGCTGGATATGAAACTGGTAGAGGCGGAATATACATTTGATAATAATAAATTGTTATTCTATTTTACGGCAGACGGAAGGATTGACTTCAGAGAGCTGGTAAAAGATTTAGCGGCAGTTTTCCGGACCAGAATTGAGCTGCGGCAGATCGGCGTCAGAGATGAAACGAAGATTTTAGGCGGTATAGGGATCTGCGGAAGGGGGTTGTGCTGCCATACTTATTTGTCTGAGTTTGTGCCGGTTTCTATTAAAATGGCAAAGGAACAGAATCTTTCCTTGAATCCCACTAAAATTTCCGGTGTATGCGGCAGGTTAATGTGTTGTCTGAAAAATGAACAGGATACGTATGAATACTTAAACAGCCGTCTTCCGAATATCGGCGATCATGTCACCACTCCAGAAGGGTTAAAAGGCACGGTGCAAAGCGTGAATGTTTTGCGGCAGTTAGTAAAAGTCGTTGTGGAATTAGAGGATGAAAAAGAGGCAAGGGAATATAAGGTAAAAGAATTAAAATTCCGCCCAAGACGAAGAAGAGATGTCAAATTATCTGCGGCGGAGTTAAAGGAGCTTGCAGCATTAGAAGATAACGGAGGAAAATCCAAAATTGACGATGGAAATTAAGTTAAAACCAGAGGAACGTTTGGATGAACTGCACCGGAATGGTTATTCTATCATTCAAAATACGAAAAAATTCTGTTTTGGCATGGACGCAGTGCTCCTTTCCGGATTTGCCAGAGTAAAAGAAGGAGAGCGTGCCCTTGACCTTGGGACAGGGACAGGCATTATTCCTATTTTGTTGGAGGCCAAAACAGAAGGAGAACATTTTACCGGACTTGAGATCCAGGAAGAAAGCGCGGATATGGCATCCAGAAGTGTGGCGCTGAATCACCTGGAAGAGCGGATTGATATTGTAACCGGAGATATAAAAGATGCTTCTGTTTTATTTGGAGCATCTTCTTTTGATGTAATTACCACAAATCCGCCGTATATGATTGGAGATCACGGACTTTCTTCTTCCAATCAGGCAAAAGCAATTGCGAGACATGAAATTCTTTGCACGCTGGAGGATGTACTTTCCCAAAGCGCAAAATTACTTCGGCCGAAAGGGAGGTTTTATATGGTTCACAGACCGTTTCGGTTAGCGGAGATTATGAGTAAAATGGTTGCATATGGCATAGAGCCAAAACGAATGCAGTTAGTATATCCTTTTATTGACCGGGAGCCGAATATGGTATTGATCGAAGGTTTATTAGGGGGTAATTCCAGGCTGAAAGTGGAAAAACCGCTGATCGTATACAAAGAAAAGGATGTTTATACAGACGAGATCTACGATATATACGGATATTAGGAGAGAGTATGGCAGGAAAATTATATTTGTGCGCAACGCCCATTGGAAATCTGGAAGTTATTACAGTAAGGGTGCTTCGGGTTTTAAAAGAAGTCGATCTGATTGCAGCGGAAGATACCCGTAATTCCATTCATCTGCTGAATCACTTTGGAATAAAAACACCTCTGACCAGTTATCATGAATACAATAAAATTGAAAAAGCATATTTTCTTGTGGATAAAATGAAAGTGGGAGAAAATATTGCACTGATCACAGATGCCGGAACCCCTGGCATATCCGATCCGGGAGAAGATTTGGTGCGGATCTGTTACGAAGAAGGCATTTCGGTGACGTCTTTGCCGGGAGCGGCAGCCTGCATTACGGCCCTTACCATGTCGGGACAGAAAACAAGAAGGTTTGCCTTTGAAGCATTTTTGCCGAGAGATAAGAAGGAACGGGCAGAAGTGTTAAAAGAAATGGAAAAAGAGACCAGAACGCTGGTTGTATATGAGGCCCCTCATCATCTTCTTAAGACATTAAAGGAGCTGCATCAGGTGTTGGGAGACCGTTCTGTTACCATTTGCAGAGAGCTGACCAAGAAATTTGAAGAAACACGGAAAAGTACCCTGAAAGAAGCGGTCGCATTTTATGAGACAGCGGAGATCAGGGGTGAATTTGTGCTTGTCATTGAAGGGAAAAGCAGGCAGGAAATCCAAAAAGAAGAGCAGAAGGCCTGGGAGGATATTTCCCTAAAAGAGCATATGGCATTATATGAAAGCAAAGGGCTTGACAGAAAAGCAGCGATGAAGGCGGTGGCAAAGGACAGGGGTGTTAGCAGAAGAGAGATTTACAACAGCCTTTTGAACGCTGACGGGTAGTTTGCCCATTTTACTTGGAAACGGTATAAAATCTTCTCAGATATTTTTTTACAATGGAAAACGGCGCAGGACCGATACGGATGATGGCCTGATGAAAATCCCGATCCGAGTAATCGTCGGCAAATATATTTTTTGCATGGTCTTTTAATTCCAGAAATTCCAGATATCCGATATAATATTTTAAATAGTGGGAGGGTTCTTCCACAATCAATTCATAAATATCCTGTATCATTGTCCGATCGGTAATTCCGAATTCTTTCAAAAATATTATAGTATCGGCAATTCCCCAGCCGTCATAGTGAATCCCCATATCAATAGATGCATAGAGACTAAGCAGGGCGGACTGGTTTCGCATAAGCATTTCCGCCAGCTCGTTGGAAAGGCCTGCGTATTGATAAGAAAGCATTTCCACATAAGTAGCCCAGCCTTCCACATAACCGGGATAGTTTAACAGGGCGAGGACGGGAGAAAGACCTGCCTGATAAGAGCCGGTAGTCTGGTAAAGATGGCCCGGATAACCCTCATGGGCTAAGGTTGTAAAAAGCTGAATGCCGGAATACTGGCTGCGTTTGTTCAAATAGATAACATTGTGGCTGATATCATCAATCGGAGCCGTCAGATAAAATGCAGGCGCAAGAGTATCTTCCAAAGATTCGTGGACATAATTGACAGCATAGGATTCATCTGCAGCAGGGTAGAAATCCTTCTGCATAACTTTAAGAAGATGATCTAACATTTCTTCAGGTGTATCAAATGTAAGCTGCGGTTCCTCTGCCTGCACCAGGGAAGGATCTGCGGCAAGGAGCTCATGCAGGGCGGATATATCAAGATTTCGCCTGCGTTTTGTCATTTCCTGTAATTCTTTTATGGATTTATCAGAGCCTGTATTGGAACGGACCAGATATTCGTAATGGGCTTTTCCTTCCGGATAATGGCACAGGCCGGCATCGTTGGTTCCGGTTCCCTTTAGTTTGGCAAGGGCATCTGCGAGTTTTTCATAGGTTGGAATTACGATATTTTTTACAAGGGAGAGATTCTGCTTTTTGTAGAGCTCTTTTTTTTCCTCTGAAATATCTGTCATAGCATCAATTTTCGTATGAAACGTCTCAATCAGAAAATTTTCCTCCGGATTCTCCACAAATTTATTGCATGATTCGATAACAGTATCTGCTGCCTGATCTGACATAAAAAGTCCCTCTTTGGCTTTTTCCTGTTCAAAAAGGATAATTTGTTCAAAATAATCCTCTATGCAGGTTAGGAGGGCAAGATAGTCTGTGACATCACAGGTATCATAGAAAGCGTATTCCGCTAACAGGATTGGAAGTTCAGACTGGATTCCCGTAGTGGGGCGCAGTGGTTCTTCATAATAATAACGGGAGGCCGCGGAAAGATTTTTTTCACAGGAATCTTTTAAAATATCATAAGTAAGCTGTCCTCTTGCGGTCAGTGCATCATAATCAAACTGGGAAAGAGCAGCAGCTATATTTTCCAGGGAAGCAGTGGTGGCTTTGGCGTCCTCTTTGGAAAGGCTTCCAAGAGATATTTTATGGCTTTGAATGCCGAATTTTTCCGGATTAGAAAGAGTATAATGCAAATTAATGGTATTTTCCTGCAGTTCTTTGATAAACAGGTCGTTTGTATAATCATCAAAAGAATTCTGCTCATTTTGTATTGACTGGGAAGAAGGGAGATTTGCCGGTGTATTGCAGGCAGAAACGGCAAGGCATAAAAAGCTTAAAATAAGAAGGCAGGAAAGAAGTCTTTTTCTGAAAATTTGTCTCAAAGCAGCACCTATTTTGAACGGTTGTTTTACTGAAATATATGAGCGGACAAGACAGATTATGAGAAGTAAATTGTCTCATAAGCCATGTTTTGAATGCATAGTTATAGGAAAAAAAGGAATTTCTTATATGAATTATTTATGGGGTTTTATGATTCTCATTGGGGTTATATTTGCGGCTTTTAACGGAACACTTCCGGAGGTTACGGAAGCGGCTATTGGTTCGGCAAAAGAGGCAGTAGCTCTTTGTATTACG
>CAYQRG010000116.1:5759-6484 GCA_964419645.1 uncultured Eubacterium sp. | reverse complement strand
AAAACATATCTGCCGCAAAAATTCCCCGGTATGGCTTATAATATGAAATCATCTTTTTTAAATTTTTATTCATCTTTGATCCTTCTTCTAATTCAACATTTTAAAACCTTTTTCCGTCTTTTTTGGAGGTATATCCTCCGAATCGATTCTTTCAATCCGAATGGGCCTGCTTTGATCTATTGCCCATACCAGTGCATGGATTTTTTCTTCTTCTCCCTGCACTTCCATTTCAACAGTTCCATTGTACAGATTTTGTACCCAGCCGCTTAATCCAAGTCTTGACGCTTCATAATATGCCCTGTAACGGAACCCTACGCCCTGTACATTCCCATAAAAAATATAATGTTTCCGAATTATTTTATTCATTTTCTCTGCTCCCAAAACATGTTTTAAGAAAGATAAGAAATATGCCTCAAAAGCAGCTTTTCTGCCGCTTTTGAGACACTTTCCGGTTACTGTTTTCTTCTTTACATACGCTCCGGCGCGCTAAAACCAAGTACATCAATACATGTTTCCAGAATGCCTTTTGTCAGCTCTAACAAACGGATATAACCTGCCTGCACTGCTTTGTCTTCCTCTGCCAGAATCTTCGTTTCATGATAAAAATGATTAAAAGCATTGGCAAGCCCGTAAATATATGCGCACACCTTATGGGGCGCAGTTTCTGCAAATGCGCTTTCCATTGCCGCCGAAAAACGGGTAATCTCTAACATCAGGGCTTTCTC
>CAYQRG010000116.1:0-5749 GCA_964419645.1 uncultured Eubacterium sp. | reverse complement strand
GAAGTATTTTGGCGTCTGTCAGGTCGTATCCAAGCGCTTTATATTTGGCCAGAATCGATTTCATACGGACAATGGTGTAGAGAATATAAGGTCCTGTATTTCCTTCAAAAGAAGTAAACCGCTCTATGTCAAAAATGTAATCCTTGGATGCCTGGTTGGACAGATCGCCGTACTTAATTGCAGACAGTGCCACAACCTTTGCCGTCTCCCTGGCTTCTTTTTCATCGGTCAAAGAAGAATTGTCCGCTATTTTTTTATACATTTCTTCATTGATCTCATTTACCAGATGCTCCAAACGCATTACGCCGCCGTCTCTTGTCTTAAAAGGCCTGCCGTCTTTGCCGTTCATTGTGCCAAATCCCTGGAAGGTCAGTTTTGTATCTTCCTCTACCAGATGTGTCTTTCGAGCGCAGCGGAATACCTGTGTAAAATACAGCTCCTGCCGCTTGTCTACCACATAGATAATTTCATCCGGATGATAATCTTTCATACGCCATAAAATCGTCGCAAGATCTGTCGTATTGTAGAGAGACGCTCCATCTGATTTTAAAATCATACAGGGCGGCACTTCTTTTGTGTCAGTTTCTTCCTTGACATCAACCACCAACGCTCCCTCGCTGATATAAGCATATCCGTCGTCTTTCATCTTCTGCACCATATCCGGAATATACGGCTGTGCATCAGATTCCCCGTTCCACAGATCAAATGTGACATTCAGGTTTTCGTAGTTTCTCTTTAAATCCGTTACAGACACATTTAAAATATGGGAAAGCAGAGCCTGATAACCGCTTCTCCCATGCTGCAGTTCATAAGTCGCCTGCATAGCCGCTTCTTTGTATGCTTCATCTTCCTTGGATTTTGCGGAAGCTGTCGGATAAATCTCTTCCAGCTCTGATATCGTAAACGGCGGCTCTTTGGGGTATTCCCCTGTATATGTTTCATCAAAATAAACTAAATCCGGTTTCCTTGCTGCAAGCTCTGTAATGATCAGCCCCATTTGGAGCCCCCAGTCGCCCAGGTGCACGTCTCCGATCATGGTATGTCCCATAAACCGACCGATCCGCTTAATACTCTCTCCGATGATCGCAGAACGCAGATGGCCGATATGCAGAGGCTTCGCCACGTTTGGTCCGCCGTAATCCAGCATAATCTTTTTGGGCGATTTGGCTTTTTCACAGCCAAACCGCTCTGTATCCTCCTGCATGTTCCGCAGATATCCTGCAAGATATCCTTCGTCCAGTTTCAAATTCAAAAAGCCTGGTTTCACCGATTCTGCCATAGAAAACATTCCGTTGCCTGACAGTTTCGCCGCAATTTCATCTGCGATCAGAAACGGTGCTTTTTTGTATTCTTTTGCCGCCGCCAAAGCGCCGTTGCATTGATATTCACATAAATCCGGCCGATTGGATAATGTCACTTTTGCATATTTTTTATCATAGCCGCATTCCACAAATACCTGTTCCACTTCACCGGTAATCAAATCTAAAATCTTTTCCATTTTTACTTCACAATCCTAACACTGGATTTCTGTCCTTTCTTTTTAAATGTCTTTTTGTATGTTTTCAGCATTTTTTTCGGAACTTTAATCTTGCAGTTTGATGCAATGCCCTTTAATGCCTTTTTGCCAACTGTTTTCAAAACACTTGTCTGCACAATGATCTTCCTCAGCTTGCCGTCGCCTGCAAAAGCAGAGGCTCCGATTGTTTCCACATTGGCTCCAATAGTTACGCTCTTTAATTTTTTATTCTTTGCAAATGCCTTGTCTGCAATTGCCGTTACTTTGTAGGAAATTCCGTTATAAGAAGCCGTTTCGGGAATCTTTGCATTCTTCAAAGTCTTTTTCGTCGGTTTCAAATACGTAACTGTGTATTCTGTTCCGCTGTCTTTTGTAATCTGATAATTTCCGTTCTGATATGTGAACTGGGTTCCCACCAGAGAAGGTTTCGGATCAGCTATTTTATCCAAGGCTTTGATTGCATCATTTAACGCTTTCGTCGCCTGTTTGATCTGTTCGGCATCATTTGACTCTAATGCACGGCGCAATGCCTCATAAGCCGTTTGCAATTTCGCAAAGGATTCCGTGGTATATTGCGATTTCACAGACTCCATTTGTTCTGCTGCTATTTTTGCATCATCTGCTTCCTTTAAAGTCGCTTCATCCGGTTCTTCCGGTTTATTGTCGTCATCCTTTTTTTCCAGCCCCCATGCACCGTCTACAGAGCTTCTTGGCTTGATATCATCTATAATTTCCGTCAAATTCCACTCATAAAGATTTATATAATTCAATGTCTCAAAATCACTGGCATTTTCATCAGTATCCACAAAATTTATCCTGCGGATTGCTTTTTTCTTGGAAATAATCGTATCATCATTTACTGGATCTGGATCTGTCAGTGGAGTCCCCTCTGCCTCAGCTTCATTCACCGATACGCCGTCAATCTGATCGTCTCCGTTTTTCAACAGAATACGGTACTGCTTATTATCAATCGTCAGATCCTCCCATGCAGCATCTCCCTCTGCAATCTGAATCGGCGCTGCATCTGCGCTTTTTGATGCTTTGCATCGTATCAGATAAGAACTTCTGGAAGGGATTTTGCCGGAAAGGGCAAGTTTCTCTTCTGTGCTTCCCGATTGATACTGGATGCTGTAACCGCTCAAATCCACCTCTTCATTCGTCGAGTTATAAAGCTCTATAAAACTATGGGAGAAAGGAACATCCTTCTTGCCTCCGTCACCGTATACCTGATTGATGATTACATGATCTCGCTGCGCCTCTATCAATTCCATTTCAGATGCCATAGATGCCGTTAGGGTTCCGGATATCTCCTTATTTGCACTTACCACTTCCACAGAAATCTTTTTGCCTTCATAAGATGCATCTGTCTGAAGAAATCTGCCTGTGGTATTCTTAATCTCCGTGCCGTCTGCTTTCCATGTGCAGATTAGATCTCCGATATAACTATCCGCATCCTCTATCACATCTGCATAAAGAATTGCGCCTGCAACAGCATTGCCTCGAATAGAAACCGATCCCTTAAGCTCTGTCGGTTCCGGATCAGGTTCCGGCTCTTTCGTTCCCCAAACTCCGTCTGCAAGACATCTTGGACGGTTTACATCTACATCGGCTGTCCTGTAATCAATCTGTTCAAAATCCACTTTGTTATTATTCATATCTGCAAAATTCTTTCGGCGGATTGATTTCTGCTTGCTGATCGTACCATCCGCAAGCTGCTCTCCCTCTTGTTCAATATTCCCTTCATTGACAGACACGCCATCTACGAGCTGAGCATTTCCATCATAAAGAAGAACTTTAAAGCGTTTATTATCAATAACCTGTGTCCACTCCTGATCACACTTATCAGCTTCAATGGTCAGATAAAATTTACTATTTACTTCAAGTGTCTGTTCTTCACAACGAATCAAATACGAATGATTTGCAGGAATTGTCTTTGCATCCAGATTCAGTACAGCTCCTCCTTCTTCTGTTGCTCCTTTGGTCCCCTGGGAATAATAGGAAAGCGTATATCCTTCCAAACTGATATCCTGATCTGTAGGATTGTATAACTCAATAAAGCTATGGGATATTGCTGAATCCTCATTCGCACCGCCGCCATATACCTGATTGATAATAATGTGATCATTCAAAACCACTACTTTGACAACTGCAGCTGTCGGGTTTTCCGGTTCAATAGAACCTGTTTCCCAACTGCTTGTTACCTCTACCGTAATCGTTTTTCCTTCTTCATTATCTGTCAGCATATAGCTTTTCTGTGTTGCCCTCTCAATCGGTTCCCCATTTGCTTTCCACTGATAAGATAATTCTCCCGTGTTATTTGTATTAGAAACAACTGCTTCTAACGCACAGCCAACTCTTGCAAGTCCCTGAATTTCAACAGTACCTGTCAGCGGCTCTGCTTTTATTTCCTTTTGGAAAAGCGCATAATTGCTGACATTCGTTGCAGCATCCCCACTCATTGCTCTTACCTGTACGATATTATTGACATATGGTTTCTTTTCTATATTTTTGACAAGGCCTGCCACTCCGTCGTTTACAGTAAGAGAAGCTTTGCCGTTTTCCACTGTTTGTGTACCTGCCAAAATACCGTTAATATAAAATCCTACTTTTTGGATTCCCGTATCCGTCACTGCCGCTGTATAGGTTGTAGCTGTTTCAGCAGAAGTATCTACTGTTACAGAAATTTTGCTGGTATCATCTTTATATCTTCCAAAAGAGGCGAGTAGTGCATCCAGTGCATTTTTGGAAGAACTTACATCCGGCGTTTTTTCAGCCTCATATCCAAATTCTCCATCCAGCCAAGATAATCTCTGCGTCAGAAATGTTTTCAAACGGTTCACTCCTGATGGAAAATCACATCTGCTTGGACCATGAAAACTGTTCGACAAAGCATAATTGGCATCTCCAGATTCCTGTATATATGCCTTCTCCTGATCAATAATACCGTTTTCTTTTATAATCTCATAGAAACTTTCCCGATTTTCCCAATAACTCTCATACAGTTTTTCCACAAAATACGGATCACCGATCAGATAACGATACCAAGATTCTGCTTGCGCATTTGCTTTACAAGTTGTCACCATCCAGCGACTAGGATTGCCGGTTTCTCCTGCACTCACCAAACTGTTAGAAGTCCAGTCCATATCCCATACAGGTCCGATATACATCTTATTGTTACGCCCTACCTCCTTATACATAAAGCTGCTTTTCTTCATTGTTTCGGTATTCCAGTAAAATTCATTTAACAACAGATAATTGACCAAAGAATCCATATCTACCAGGTCTGTATAATGCTGCTTTCCTTGATAATCTTCTGTAAATTCAGAAGCTTTGCCCGTACCGTTTGTCTTCGTAATATCTGTATAAAAATCTGTTGCATGTACACAGTCCTCAAATGCCTGTATATATTTTTGCGCATAATTAAATAATTCCGGATTGGTTCCGACAAACTCCGGCGCCTTAAACATCATTGGCTGTCCGTATGTTGTTGTAAATCTGGATGCCTCATCATAGTGTTCATCCAATTCATACAAAAATCCACCGGATGCATCCACCGTTCCATTTGCATTCTTTGGAATTCCTGCATAATAATCGGAAACTTTATATGTTTTTTTACTGCCGACGGGGTATTCCACACTATCACTGGTAATCCAAGCCATATCATCATTCAAAATATCCTCAAGCTTTTTCTGGATATCTTTTGCAGTCATCCCCGCATTATCTGCCGCAATCACCGGAGCTAATGCTTCTGCTGCATCTTCTGCACAATCTTCCCAGTTAAAAATATTCACACGGCTCTCGTGTATACGAACATTTCCTACTAGCTGATAATTTCCAACATATTTGCCATTGAAAATAAGATCCACATTGGCAGAGGGCATATGAGGATTGATTCCCATTTCTTCTGCCAGATCATATGAGGTTTTATTCCGAAGCAATGATTCCTCCATATAATTTGCAAGAAGAGCCCAGTGCTTATTCTCCCCGAAACCTAACAGATCCGCCTTTTTGTTCAGTTTGATTTTATAAGGTAGTTTACCATTGGGATATGCAAAACTCCAGGTCGTATTCCCTCGACCGCGGATTTCAATCTTTCCGTCATAAAGCGTTTTTCCCTGAAATCTTTTATTGCCCTGAATCCGCATAACAGCATCTTTGTAAGTTGTTTTGCTGGTAACGCCGGCTCCATCATCGGTATTAATATATACCACCGGAAGTTTACTGATATACATA
>CAYQRG010000115.1:0-6503 GCA_964419645.1 uncultured Eubacterium sp. | reverse complement strand
GAGAATCTGACAGCCACTACGCTGCGTAATATTATCGGTGATTTGGAACTGGATGAGACACTGACATCCCGTGAAACGATCAATACCAAGATGCGGGCATCTTTGGATGTGGCGACAGATCCTTGGGGAATTAAGGTAAACCGTGTGGAATTGAAGAATATCATTCCGCCTTCCGCAATTCAGGATGCCATGGAAAAGCAGATGAAAGCAGAGCGTGAACGAAGAGAGGCAATTTTAAAAGCAGAAGGAGAGAAGAAATCCACGATTCTTGTAGCAGAAGGAAAAAAGGAATCTGCGATCTTAGACGCAGAGGCAGAAAAGCAGGCAGCAATTTTGCGCGCGGAAGCGCATAAAGAGGCAACTATTCGGGAGGCAGAAGGCCAGGCTGAGGCAATTTTGAAGATTCAGCAGGCAAATGCAGACGGACTTCGTTTTTTAAAAGAGGCAGATCCCGATTCCAATGTATTGCAGCTTAAGAGTCTGGAGGCTTTTGCAAAAGCGGCAGACGGAAAGGCAACCAAGATCATTATTCCTTCCGAAATTCAGGGCATTGCAGGATTGGTAAAGTCAATGACAGAGGTTGCAAAGGAAGAGTAACGAAATTCAGGCTGTTTCTGCAGTCTGATTTTTCTTCTTTAAAGAATATACTTTGTTTTATTACAGCAGGAGGTTAATGAAGATGAATTTAAAGGGACGTGATTTTTTAAAGTTAGCAGATTATACGCCGGAAGAGATTTTATATTTGATTGATCTGGCGGAAGAGTTGAAACAGAAAAAGAGACAAGGGATTTCCCATGCCAGTCTGACAGGCAAAAATGTTGCCCTGATTTTTGAAAAAACGAGTACAAGGACACGTTGCTCCTTTGAGGTGGCGGCTCATGATCTTGGAATGCAGGTGACTTATTTAGACCCATCTGCTTCCCAGATAGGGAAAAAAGAAAGTATTGCGGATACGGCGCGGGTGCTGGGCAGGATGTTTGACGGCATTGAATATAGAGGATATGGACAAGAGATCGTAGAAGATTTGGCCAAATATGCAGATGTGCCTGTATGGAACGGACTTACCAATGAATTTCATCCCACACAGATGCTGGCAGATATGCTGACGATACGGGAACATTTTGGATCTTTATAGTGAATCAAATTTGTTTATATGGGAGATGCCCGTTATAACATGGGCAATTCCCTTATGGTAACCTGTGCAAAATTGGGCATGAACTTTACTGCCTGCACGGCGAAAACATATTTTCCGGAGCAGGAGCTGACGGATTACTGTCAAAATCTGGCGAAAGAAACCGGCGCATCTATTACATTAAGCGAAGATGTAGAGAAGTCTGTAAAAGGCGCAGACGTCATTTATACCGATGTATGGGTATCCATGGGAGAGCCGGATGAAATCTGGGAGGCACGCATTAAAGAGCTTTTGCCTTATCAGGTGAATCGTAAAGTAATGGAGCTGGCAGGAGAGAAAGCGATCTTTATGCACTGCCTTCCTGCATATCATGATCTGAATACCGTAGTCGGAAGAGATGTGCATAAGAAGTTCGGACTGGAAGAGATTGAAGTGACGAATGAGGTGTTTGAAAGTCCGCAGTCGGTTGTATTTGACGAGGCGGAAAACCGTATGCATACCATTAAAGCTGTGATGTTAGCAACATTAGGGGAGTAATCGGATTGAAATCAGAAATATTGACAGCTCTTAGAAATACAAAAGAATATGTTTCCGGACAGGAGCTGTGTGAAAAACTGGGAGTTTCCAGAACGGCAGTCTGGAAAGGAATGCAGAAATTAAAAGAAGAAGGATACCAAATTGAAGCAATTCCCAATAAAGGGTATCGTTTGAAAGAATCGCCGGATGTGTTAAGTGCGGAAGAATTGGAAAGCATTCGTAAGACTGCCTGGGCAGGTCAGAAAATTGTATATTATGATGTGACGGATTCTACCAATATACAGGCAAAGCGTCTGGCGGAGGAAGGCGCTCCCCATGGCACTTTGGTCGTGGCAGAACGCCAGTCAGCCGGCAGGGGCAGAAGAGGCCGTTACTGGGAATCTGCGGAGCATGAAGGCATTTTTATGACGATCTTGCTGCGGCCGGAATTTAAACCGGAGCAGGCTTCCATGCTTACAATCATAGCGGCAATGGCAGTAACAAAGGCCATTCGGACTATGATGCAGCTTTCTGCAGACATCAAATGGCCCAATGATATTGTATTAAACGGCAAAAAAATCTGCGGAATTTTAACGGAGATGAGTACGGAAATTGATGCGATTAATTATGTGGTAATTGGAATCGGAATCAATGTTTCCAACCGGCAGTTTGGAGAAGAAGCTGCGGAGATTGCCACTTCTATCGCCATGGAGAGCGGTTTGCAGGTGCATCGGGCAGAATTGATTGAATCCGTGTGGGAATGGTTTGAATTTTACTATGACAGATTTTGTAAAGACGGTAATCTGGAGTGTATTCAGAAAGAATATGATGCCTGGCTGGTAAACCGCGACAGACAGGTACGCATTTTAGATCCCAAAGAGCCTTTTGTGGGAATAGCAAAAGGTATTACGAAGACAGGAGAACTGATTGTGGAAACAGAGGAAGGTACGAAACTGGTATCCTCCGGAGAAGTATCCGTGCGGGGAATTTATGGATATGTTTAAAGAAGGAATGTCCCAAAAGGCATTCCTTTATGTCCAAAAAACAGGACGAGGAGTAATGTAATGCGAAAAACGCATCCCTGAATGTCCAAAAAGCAGGACAAGGAGGAGGAAATGCAGCAGGAAATTGTATTGTGCGCAGCCAGCGCATATGAAAAAAAGTTTTATTTAAATCAGCTTTTTGAGGGGATTCCCCAGAGCGTCAAAGATGAATTAAAGATTATGTGTGTGCTTTTCACGGAAGATGTGGGAGGCATACTGGAATTGGTGTACGATGAAGAAGGAGAACTGGAATTTCGCACTTCTTTTGATGAGGGCGATTATTTATATGATGAAATCGGAAGTGTATTGAAGGTAAAAGAATTGCAAAGAGAAAAGCAGGAACTGCTGGAATCTCTGCAGATGTTTTACAGAATTATTATTATGGGGATTTTGGAGGATGAAGAAACATGTTATTGACAATTGATGTGGGAAATACAAATATAACCTTTGGTATTTTTGATGATAAAACATTGATCACCACATTTCGCATGACCACAAAGCTGCTGCGGACATCGGATGAATATGGAGTGGCAATTTTAGATCTACTGGAGCGGAATCAGATTGCCGGAGCGGATGTCAAAAATGTCATTACGGCGTCGGTAGTGCCTGATGTTATGCATTCATTAAACAGTGCGATGATTAAGTATTTTGGAATTACGCCGATTATTGTAGGCCCCGGGATTAAGACAGGCATTCGGGTGGTCACAGAAAATCCCAAGCAGATTGGGGCAGACCGGATTGTAGATGCAGCAGGAGCCTATGCGTTATACGGCGGACCTGTTTTGGTACTGGATTTCGGAACGGCGACGACATATGATCTGGTAGATGCATCGGGGGCATTTGTGGCAGGTGTAACGGCTCCCGGTATTCGTATCAGCGCAAAAGCTTTATGGGAGGACGCAGCAAAGCTGCCCAAAATAGAAATCCGCAAACCGGCCAGCATTCTGGCTCAGGAGACGATCAGCAGTATGCAGGCAGGTTTGGTATACGGACAGATTGGGCAGACAGAATATATCGTAAAGCAGATGATTGTAGAGTCCAATTATGAAAATGTCAAAGTCGTTGCTACCGGCGGCTTGGGAAGGATTATTGCAAATGAAACGAACTGCATTGACGTTTACGATCCGAATCTCACATTGTCCGGACTGCGTTTGATTTTTGAAAAACAAAAATAAGAAAAAAGGCATAAGATTATGAAAACATTGCAGATTGGAAATGTTACATTAGAAAATAATTTTATACTGGCACCAATGGCAGGCGTTACAGACCTGCCATTTCGAGTTCTTTGTAAAGAACAGGGCGCGGGATTGATCTGTATGGAAATGGTAAGCGCAAAAGCTATTTTATATAAGAATAAAAACACAAAGGAGCTGCTTACCATAGACGAGAGAGAGCATCCGGTGTCCCTGCAGCTCTTTGGTTCAGATCCGGATATCATCAGCCGGATTGCAAAGGAGATCGAAGAACTGCCCTTTGACATTCTGGATATTAATATGGGATGTCCTGTGCCCAAAGTCGTCAACAACGGTGACGGCTCTGCCCTGATGAAAAATCCCCTCCTTGCCGCGGAAATTATTGAAAAAACAGCAAAGGCAATACAAAAACCTGTCACAGTCAAAATCCGAAAAGGTTTTGATGCGGCGCATATCAATGCAGTGGAAATGGCCCATATTGCACAGGAATCGGGAGCGGCAGCAGTTGCAGTCCACGGAAGAACCAGAGATCAGTTTTATTCCGGGAAAGCGGACTGGGATATTATCCGGCAGGTGAAAGAGGCGGTAAAGATTCCCGTAATTGGCAACGGAGATTTAGTCACTGGGGAAGACGTCAAGCGGATGAAAGAGCAGACCGGGTGCGACGGATTTATGATTGCCAGAGGAGCCCAGGGCAATCCCTGGATTTTTCGGAATATGATCCATTATATGGAAACCGGAGAAGAATTGCCAAAGCCTCCTATGGAAGAAATGATAGAAATGATGCTTCGGCACGCCAGGATGCTGATTGCTTATAAAGGGGAGCATACCGGAATCCGGGAAATGCGGAAACATGCCGCATGGTATACAGGAGGATACCGGAATGCGTCAAAGCTTCGGGGAAGGATTAACGAAGTAGAGAGTTATCAGGAGATTTCGTCATTATTTGAAGAGGTACTTTCATATACTGAATAAAAATATATACAGGCAGGAAAAGAATGCACAGGCAGAGGGCAAACAGGTTAGCAGTATATGCAAAGAGATGGATTTATCGTATTTTGATCCGGCGAAAGAGACAGGAATATGTCTCCGTGGATTTAGAAGAAGAGGAAGTTTTAAATCCCTATCTTTTCCAGATTAGAGAAATCATAGAGCAGGTTTTGGAAAAAAGGAACATTTCATATGAGAAATTTGCTCCTGTCATTATCGACGGAAATGATTCTGAGCCGGCATTAATGGCGGCAGAGCTTTTGGCAGATGATTTGAATCGTCTGACTATTTTGACAGAGCATCCTGCATATTTTGAGAACTATGCGGACAATATGTATGAAGAAAGAGGCCTTTTAGTAGAAATTTTTCCAAAAGATCTGCCTAAGATAGCAGATTTTTCTTCCGACGAATTGCGAGGAAATGTAATCTTGGATTTTGAAAAACCAAAAGAAACATCTTTTCAGATAAAATTTGGAAAAAAAATATATATTCCTGTTTTTAAAAAACCGTGGGAACCAGCCGGAAACCTTGACATTGCAGTACCTATCGGGTATAATACAGTGATTGTCAAGGGCAAAAAGACAGAAGAAGAATTGTCTTATCCCGATAAATTGGAACGGGCTTTTTACGAAAATGAAATAGTATAGAAGAAGGGTAGAATCACATGGATAAGAAAAACATCTTAACGTATCAAGGACTCAAAAAATTAGAAGACGAATTACAGGATCTGAAATTAGTCAAACGAAAAGAAGTGGCACAGAAGATCAAAGAGGCCAGAGAGCAGGGCGATCTTTCGGAAAATGCAGAGTACGATGCAGCAAAGGACGAGCAGCGGGACATTGAAACCCGTATCGAAGAAATCGAAAAGATTCTGAAAAACGCAGAAGTTGTTGTGGAAGAAGAAGTAGAACTGGATAAGATCAGCATTGGCTGTACCGTTCGCATTCTGGATTGTGAATTTGACGAAGAATTAGAGTACAAGATCGTCGGCTCTACAGAGGCAAACAGCTTAAAAGGAAAAATTTCCAATGAATCTCCGGTAGGAAAAGCATTGATCGGATCTAAGGTGGGAGATACCGTCCGGGTTGAGACACAGGTTGGAGATTTAGAGTATAAAGTATTAGAAATTCAGCGTTCCATGTAGAAAAGGCAGAGGAAGAGCCGGGGAGGCTTATTTTCCGGGTTTTATTGCGGCGAGTGGGACATAGGAGGAGAAAATGGCAGGACAGAAAAATACACAGGAACAGGATATTAATCAGCTTTTGAAAATACGCCGGGAGAAACTGGCAGAACTGCAGGAGAATGGCAAAGATCCGTTTCAGATCACGAAGTTTGATGTGACGCATCACAGTATGGATATCAAAGACAATTATGATGCATTAGAAGGACAGACTGTCACGATTGCAGGCCGGATGATGTTTAAGAGAGTAATGGGAAAGGCTTCTTTTTGCAACGTTCAGGATTTAAAAGGAAATATTCAGGCATATGTGGCAAGGGATAATATCGGAGAAGACTCCTATAAGGATTTTAAGAAATATGATGTAGGAGATATTTTGGGAATTACCGGTGAAGTATTTAAGACAAAAACAGGTGAAATTTCCATTCATGCTTCTTCCGTTACGCTTTTGT
>CAYQRG010000114.1:1041-6543 GCA_964419645.1 uncultured Eubacterium sp. | reverse complement strand
TCCTGGTAAATTTATAATGGAGGCGTTTTATGGCAGAAGCACACTGGTATGTTGTCCATACTTATTCCGGTTATGAGAATAAAGTAAAGGCAAACATTGACAAAACAATTGAAAACAGACATTTAGAGGATCAGATTCTGGAAGTAAGAGTTCCGATGCAGGATGTTTTTGAGATGAAGAACGGTGCCAAAAAGCAGGTTTCTAAAAAAATGTTTCCGGGGTATGTACTCATTAATATGGTTATGAATGATGACACCTGGTATGTTGTCAGAAACACAAGAGGCGTTACGGGATTTGTCGGACCGGGATCGAAACCTGTGCCATTAACAGACGAAGAAATGATGCCGCTGGGAATCAAGAAAGAAAACGTTGTGGTGGATTTTGATGAAGGAGATACCATCGTAGTGACCGGAGGTGTCTGGAAAGATACCATTGGGGTTATTCAGACGATGAATCACGGAAAGCAGATCGTCACAATCAATGTTGAATTATTCGGCCGCGAAACGCCGGTAGAGATTAGTTTCGCAGAAGTTAAGAAGATGAACTAAGGAGGTTAATTCCAAATGGCAAAGAAAGTAGAAGGATATATTAAGTTACAGATTCCTGCTGGAAAGGCAACACCTGCTCCTCCAGTTGGACCTGCATTAGGACAGCATGGTGTCAACATCGTTGAGTTTACCAAACAGTTCAATGCAAGAACTGCAGACCAGGGAGATCTGATTATCCCTGTTGTGATCACAGTATATGCAGACAGAAGTTTTAGTTTTGTAACAAAGACACCGCCTGCACCAGTACTGATCAAAAAAGCCTGCAATATCAAATCCGGTTCTGCAGAACCGAACAGAACAAAAGTGGCAACTATTTCCAAAGCAAAGGTTCAGGAAATTGCAGAAATGAAGATGCCGGATTTAAATGCAGCATCATTAGAGGCAGCCATGAGCATGATTGCTGGAACAGCAAGATCCATGGGTGTTACTGTTGAAGAGTAGAAATTTTCTGCTGTAGGATGCAGCGATCCTGCGGCAACCAAAACATCGTTACAGTGGAAGGGAGAAAGTCCCCCGCTAATACCACAGGAGGTTTATAATCATGAAACGAGGAAAGAGATATTTAGAAGCTGCAAAGGCAATTGACCAGACAGCTTTATACGATAAAGAAACAGCAGTTGCTTTAGCAAAAAAAGTAGCAGTTGCAAAATTTGATGAAACAATTGAGGTTCACATCAGAACCGGATGTGACGGACGTCATGCAGAACAGCAGGTTCGTGGCGCAGTTGTACTGCCGCATGGTACAGGTAAAACAGTTCGTGTACTTGTTTTCGCAAAAGGAACCAAATTAGACGAGGCACAGGCTGCAGGCGCAGATTTCGTTGGCGGCGATGAACTGATTCCGAAAATTCAGAACGAAGGCTGGCTTGACTTTGACGTAGTCGTTGCTACACCGGATATGATGGGTGTTGTTGGTCGTCTGGGACGTGTGCTCGGACCAAAAGGTTTAATGCCAAATCCAAAGGCAGGAACCGTTACTATGGACGTTACCAAAGCGATCAACGATATCAAAGCTGGTAAAATTGAGTATAGATTAGACAAGAGCAATATTATTCATGTGCCAATTGGAAAAGCATCTTTTACAGATGAACAATTAGCGGACAACTTCCAAACTCTTATGGATGCGATCATCAAAGCTAAACCAAGCAGCTTGAAGGGACAGTACATTAAGAGCGTTACAATGGCTCCTTCTATGGGACCTGGTATTAAAATAAATCCTATGAAAGTTACCGGTTAAATTTTGCTGATTGACATCAGATATAGATCATGCTATAATGCATGGCGTGTAATAAAAGCATATCGCCGAAGACAGCAGGTGCCAGGTGGCGTAATCGCAAGAGCCTGCCGAGGAAAAGATTTATAAAATGGATCAGTACCTCTCTGTCTTTGGACAGAGAGGTTTTTTCTTAGAACGTGCTATATGCTGGATAAAATCATAAAAGGAGGTGCACGATTCGTGGCAAAAGTAGAACTGAAACAACCAATCGTACAGGAGATTTCTGAAGTGATCAAAGACGCGCAGTCTGCAGTATTAGTAGATTACCGTGGCCTTACCGTTGCAGAAGATACTCAGTTGCGTAAACAGCTTAGAGATGCAGATGTTACTTATAAAGTATATAAGAACACCATGATGAACTTTGCATTTAAGGGAACTGATTTTGAAAGTCTTTCTCCGGTATTGGAAGGACCAAGCGCACTTGCAGTTTCCACTACAGATGCAACAGCTCCAGCCAGAATATTGGCGAAATTTGCAAAAACAGCTCCGGCATTGGAGATGAAAGCAGGTGTTGTAGAAGGAACATTCTATGATGCAGAGGGTATGAAGGCAATTGCAGCCGTTCCGTCAAGAGAAGAATTACTTTCCAAGTTCCTTGGAAGCATTCAATCTCCGATTACGAACCTTGCCCGTGTGCTTAATCAGATTGCTGAGCAGGGCGGCCCAGACGCAGCTGCAGCTGCAGCAACAACAGAAGAAGCAGAGGCTCCGGCAGCAGAAGAAGCTCCGGCAGCAGAAACCGAAAGCAACTAAAAATAATATTTTATGGAGGTAAATGAAAATGGCTAAGTTAACAACAGAAGAATTTATCGAAGCGATCAAAGAGTTGAGCGTATTAGAATTAAACGAATTAGTAAAAGCATGTGAAGAAGAATTTGGTGTATCTGCAGCAGCAGGCGTTGTAGTTACAACAACAGGCGGTGACGCAGCAGCAGAAGAAGAGAAGACAGAGTTTGATGTAGAGCTGACAGAAGTTGGACCGAACAAAGTTAAAGTTATTAAAGTTGTTCGTGAAGTAACAGGCTTAGGCTTAAAAGAAGCAAAAGAAGTTGTTGATGGAGCTCCTAAAGTAGTAAAAGAAGCTGCAGACAAAGCAACAGCTGATGATATCAAGTCCAGACTTGAGGCAGAGGGCGCTAAAGTTACATTAAAATAATTTTAAACGATCAGAATAATGAGATACGGGAACTGCAGGATCATGCGCAGTTCCCGTATTTTTTTATCAGAAACAGTCATTTCTGCTCGGTTTTGGATTGCAGTTTTTTCATTGCGATCAGAGAATTTAGATAATGAATGAGCGTTTCGATTTCTTCCGTGGAGAGAGAATTCGCTGTATCGATCAGCGAATTTTGTTTCGTTTTTATGCCGAAAAGGATATAATCAGCAGAAGTATTTAGCTTTTTGCAGATTTTGGCAAGGGTATCCTGGGATAGTCCCTTTTTTCCGTTTTCAATTTCAGATAAAAAATTGATAGAAATATCAATTAATTCCGCGAATTTGGCCTGCGTATAGTCATTTAGCATCCGCAGCTGCCGTATTCTCTGTCCGATTTCTGATTTGTCAAGAATATCTTCCATAAGCCCCTCCAGCCGTTTTCATTATTTTAACAGTATTCCCAAATGAAAAACATTAATTATAGTTTGATAAAATTCGCTATAAGCGAAAAAATCATTGACACAATAAAACAATAGAATTATGATTAAGAAAGGGTGCTGTGGTAAACAGGCAGCATCAATTTACGACAAGAGGAAATGAAAGATGAGACAGGATGTATGGAAGTGTTTTTTTGCGGGGCTGCTATGCTTTTGGCTGTTTTGGGAAGCCATTGTGATGGAAAGTCCCACAGTAAGGATAGAGGAAAGTATTTTAACAGCGCAGGAGGTGGAAGCGGACAGGAAGGTTTTACAAAGAGAGAAAAGAGAGGATTCTGACTGGGGAGCTTTTAAGCTTTATCTGAATAAAAACCAGCATCTGGATATCCATATTTTATGGATCGCAAAGGGGGGTATTTTGCTTTTGTTTCTCAGTGTCATAAAAAGAGCAGATTAGATAACAAATTTTTCCTTGACATACCAACATAGCTTGTTATACAATAGAAAATGCACTATTATGGTGAGGTAGACTTACTATGCCCTTTCGCAGGGAACTCACAATAAAAACGTGCCGCAGGCAGTGCCTGCAAAGAATGAAAACGAGAGGTGAAACGTCAATGGAGAAAAACAGAATACGTCCGGTGAAAGCTGGAAAAGGTTTACGTATGAGTTACTCACGGCAGAAGGAAGTTCTGGAAATACCGAATCTGATTGAAGTCCAGAAAGACTCGTACCAGTGGTTTTTGGACGAGGGCTTGAGAGAAGTATTTGCAGATATTTCGCCGATAGCTGATTATAGCGGACATTTGAGCTTGGAATTTACTGATTTTACGTTGTGCAAAGATGACGTGAAATATTCCATTCCGGAATGTAAAGACAGAGATGCTACTTATGCGGCGCCTTTAAAAGTAAAGGTCAGACTTTACAACAAAGAGACAGACGAGATCAATGAGCATGAGATCTTCATGGGCGATCTTCCTCTTATGACAGAGACAGGAACATTCGTAATTAATGGCGCAGAGCGTGTTATTGTAAGTCAGTTAGTTCGTTCTCCAGGCATTTATTATGCGATTTCACACGATAAAGTAGGTAAAAAATTATACTCATGTACCGTAATCCCTAACCGAGGTGCATGGTTAGAATATGAAACCGATTCCAATGACGTTTTCTATGTGCGTGTAGACAGAACCAGAAAGGTGCCGATTACAGTGTTGATTCGTGCACTGGGCATTGGCAGCAATCAGGAGATTGTAGATCTTTTCGGTGAGGAACCGAAGATTTTAGCCAGCTTTGGCAAGGATGTTGCTACCAATTATGAAGAAGGTCTGTTGGAATTATATAAGAAAATCCGTCCAGGCGAGCCGCTTACTGTAGAAAGTGCGGAAAGCCTTATTTCTGCGATGTTTTTTGACCCGAGAAGATATGATCTGGCGAAAGTAGGCCGTTATAAATTCAACAAAAAGTTAGCATTGAAAAATCGGATCAACGGACATGTTCTGGCAGAAGATGTTGTAGATATGACAACAGGAGAAATCCTTGCAGAGAAAGGAACAGAAGTAAGCCGTGATTTGGCAGAGCGCATTCAGAATGCGGCGGTTCCGTATGTGTGGATTCAGGGCGAGAGCAGAAATGTCAAAGTCCTTTCCAATATGATGGTAGATCTGCGGAATTACGTAGACGTAGAACCTAAGGAAGTAGGCATTACCGAGCTGGTATATTATCCGATCCTTGCCCAGATTTTAGAAGAAAACAGTGACCTTGAGGATATCAAGGAAGCCATTCGCAAAAATGTACATGATCTGATTCCGAAGCATATTACAAAGGATGATATTTTTGCATCGATCAATTACAATATGCATCTGGAATATACCATTGGCAACAAAGACGATATTGACCATCTTGGAAACCGCCGTATCCGTGCTGTGGGAGAATTGCTGCAGAATCAGTACAGAATCGGTCTTTCCAGACTGGAGCGTGTTGTTCGCGAGCGTATGACGACACAGGATCTGGAAGGAATTTCACCCCAGAGCCTTATCAATATCAAGCCGGTAACTGCGGCAGTGAAAGAGTTTTTTGGCTCTTCCCA
>CAYQRG010000114.1:0-1031 GCA_964419645.1 uncultured Eubacterium sp. | reverse complement strand
TGACCGTGCAGGATTTGAGGTTCGAGACGTTCACTATTCCCACTATGGAAGGATGTGTCCGATTGAGACGCCGGAAGGTCCGAACATCGGACTGATCAACTCTCTGGCATGTTATGCAAGAATCAATGAGTATGGTTTTGTAGAGGCGCCTTATCGTATCATAGACAAATCAGATCCTAAGAATCCGAGAGTTACCGATAAATTTATATACATGACAGCAGATGAAGAAGATAATTTCCATGTAGCTCAGGCGAATGAGGCATTGGATGAAGAAGGGCATTTTGTCCGTAATCTGGTATCCGGCCGTTACCTGGATGAGACGCAGGAATATGAAAAGACCATGTTTGATTACATGGACGTATCGCCAAAAATGGTATTTTCCGTAGCGACGGCATTGATTCCTTTCCTTCAGAATGACGATGCAAACCGTGCATTAATGGGATCTAACATGCAGCGTCAGGCAGTGCCGCTTCTGACTACAGAGGCTCCTGTTGTAGGAACGGGAATGGAAACGAAAGCAGCCGTTGACTCCGGTGTCTGCGTGGTTGCAAAAAAATCCGGCATGGTGGAAAGCGCTGTTTCCAATGAAATCGTAATCAAAAATGATGACGGAACAAGAGAAACTTACCGGCTGACAAAATTCTCCAGAAGTAACCAGTCGAACTGCTATAATCAGAAACCGATTGTATTCAAAGGCGCTCATGTGGAGGCAGGGGAAGTCATTGCAGACGGACCTTCTACAGCAAACGGTGAGCTGGCTCTTGGTAAAAATCCGCTGATCGGATTTATGACCTGGGAAGGTTATAACTACGAGGATGCCGTATTATTAAGTGAAAGATTAGTACAGGACGATGTATATACATCTGTCCATATTGAAGAATATGAAGCAGAAGCCAGAGATACCAAGCTGGGACCGGAAGAAATTACAAGGGATGTACCCGGTGTCGGCGATGATGCGTTAAAAGATTTGGATGAGAGAGGAATCATCCGTATCGGTGCAGAGGTTCGTGCCGGAGATATTCTGGTAGGTA
>CAYQRG010000113.1:0-6574 GCA_964419645.1 uncultured Eubacterium sp. | reverse complement strand
TAAAAGATGCAGTGAAAAAAACTTACGGCAAAAAAGGAGACGATGTCGTAGAGAAAAACTGCGCCGCCATTGACGCCGGAATGGAAGGCGCACAGAAAGTGGAGATTCCTGCAGAATGGGCAAATTGTGAAAGCGAGAATCTATTCGGCAGAGAGATCAAGGGAAGAAATGAATGCTTGACAGATTATGTCAACCACATTCAGCGCCCCATTAATGCTTTTGAAGGAAACAAACTTCCGGTTTCTGCTTTTATGGATTATGCCAGCGGGGCGACGCCTTCCGGTACAGCGGCTTATGAAAAAAGAAATATTGCAGTCCGGGTGCCAAACTGGATACCGGAAAACTGTATCGAATGCAATATTTGTTCCTATGTCTGCCCTCATGCGGTAATCCGTCCTGCCGTTATGGACAGAAATGAACGGAAAAACGCTCCGGCAGGAATGACCAGTAAGGACATGCCCAAAAATGAAAACTATCAGTTCTCCATTACAGTATCCGTACTGGATTGCACCGGCTGCGGAACTTGTGCTGCCTGTTGTCCGGCAAAGACAAAGGCTCTTGTCATGGAACCCACGGAACATCATTACGATAAACAGAAGTATTTTGATTATGGAAGGACATTAGGAGAAAAAGCAGATCTGGTGGAACAGTTTAATCCTTCCAGCGTCAAGGGAAGCCAGTTTAAGCAGCCTCTTTTGGAGTTCCACGGAGCCTGCGCCGGCTGCGGAGAGACGGCTTATGCAAAGCTGGTGACACAGTTATTCGGAGACCGAATGTATATCGCAAATGCAACGGGATGTTCCTCCATCTGGGGCAATTCTTCTCCGGCTACGCCTTATACGGTCAATGGAAAAGGACATGGCCCTGCCTGGTCAAATTCTCTATTTGAAGATGCGGCAGAATTTGGTTACGGAATGCTTTTGTGTGAGGAGACGATCCGAAAGAGTTTGCAGAGCAAAGTGGAGGAGCTGGCATTAAAAACGAAGATGACTTTAGTCAAGGAGGCAGCGGGAAAATGGCTTTCCACGTATGATTCCGGAAGAGAAAACCAGATAGCCACGGAAGAACTTGTGGGATATCTGTTGGAATGCAACTGTGAGCTGTCGGAAGAAATCCTGGAAAAGAAACAATTCCTTTCCAAAAAATCCAAATGGATCTTCGGCGGCGACGGCTGGGCCTATGACATTGGGTTCGGCGGCTTGGATCATGTGCTGGCAAGCGGCAGAGATATTAATGTTCTTGTGTTCGATACAGAAGTTTATTCCAATACCGGAGGACAGGCTTCTAAATCTACGCCTCTTGGAGCAGTTGCCCAGTTTGCAGCAGGGGGAAAAGAGATAAAAAAGAAAGATTTAGCGGCAATTGCCATGAGTTATGGCTATGTTTATGTAGCGCAGATTTCTATGGGAGCTGATTATAATCAATGTGTTCGTGCCATTACAGAAGCAGAGGCTTATCCGGGACCGTCTTTGATTTTGGCTTATGCTCCCTGTATTAACCAGGGAATCAAATCCGGAATGCAAATGGCTCAGGAAGAAGAGAAACTTGCGGTGAAATCCGGTTATTATCATCTGTTTCGGTACCAGCCTGCAATCGGTGAAATTAAAAAACCTGTCCTCAATCTGGATAGCAAAGAACCAACAGGGGACTTTTATGAGTTCTTAAACGGAGAAGTGCGGTTTAATGCTTTAACCCGTAGTAATCCGGTTCGGGCAAAGGAGTTATTTGAGCAGGCGAAAAAGGATGCGGAAGAGAAATATGAAAGGCTGAAAGGAATGGCAAAGGCTGGATCCTAAAAATTTCCGCTGTATCTAATATGTATCTAATATGAAAGAATCTGTTACAGGCAGTTTTACAGATATGAGGGAATAAAAACTTTGAAAAAGGGCTATTATTCAGATGATTTTAAACGATAATAGCCCTTTTTATTGTTTTGCTGTATGGTATCTGGTGGAAGCGGGCAATGGTATGCGCTTGCAAGGGATGATTGCGGTCATGAGGCGATTTGGTTCTTTAATTGAGTAACAGTCAGTTTTAATTTTTCAAATTCTTCCAGTAGATAATTGACTTTGACTTCGTAGGCGAGATTTTTATCTGCAACCGGAATGGCCTGATTTAATTTTTTGGTTAATTCGACAAAATTTTCTGCTAAAAGCTGAAGGTTTTTGTCTGTGCTGTTTTCAATGTGAAGTTCCAGACTGGTCATGCGATGATTTAAATTTTGTACATCGGATTTCATATCCTGCATATCGCATTTCATATTCCGCAGTTCGGATAAGATTAAATCTAATTTTTCTGATTCCCTCATATGTGTCACCTCCTTGTTGTTTGTTGGTGGATGTAGTATAGCATAGACATAATGCGAAGTCTATGAAAAATCTAATAAAAAAATAACCAAAGTTTCATGTCAAAATTTTGTGAAATATTTTCTTTTTTTCATAAAATTCTCAGGCTGTTTTCCTCTTTACAAGGTTTACCGATAATGCTACAATCATAAAATAGAATAGCAAGTTTCAAACAGAAAGGATAAAAAGACGTGGGAAAAGAAGATTTTTTGTTAAATCAAATTGATGAATTTAGAGAAAAAGCAAGGCAGCTCCAGGAATTGTTATCTTCAAAAGAAGATAAAGTACAGGAGCTTCAGGATATTGTAGCGGAAAAGGAGGACAAGGCCAAGGAGCTGTCCGATATCATTGAAGAGCGTCAGGATGCAGCAGATCATATTGTAAAAGGCGTCAAAGAGCAGATTGACGGAATGGTTGATAAGGTCGATGCGAAGTTAAACGAATTAAATGCGACGTTTACAGACCGTTTGGCTGAAAATGCAGATAGCAGTGCCGTCCAGCATGAGGAAGTGCGGAAATTGATCCAGGAGTACAGCGAAAAGCTTTCTGAGATTGTGAATGGGTTGAATGGACAGTTTGAAAAGACGAAGAGTGAAATCTGTGAAAAAGTACATACTGAAAATGTGAATTGCTATCGCAACGTCCAGACATTGATCGAAGAGTCTAATAGAAAACTGGACGGAATAGAAGAAAATATTTCAAAAGTTTCTTCTTTCAAATCTTTATTAATGGTTATTGTTATATTTGCCGTACTGAATTGTGCAGGGCTAGCATTCATTATTGCCCGTATTATGGGATTTATGTAAAATACAGGTAACATTTGGAGGGATTTGGAATATAGTTATTATGTAGGCCTGGGGTGTCACAAAAAGCAGTATCAGTATGGCTTTGCGGGGCAGTCCTATTAGTTGTATACAGATGCCGAGAAGGAACAGGAGAAAATAATTATGTTGGCATGGTATCCAGAAGATACCTGCTCAATACACAGAAAAAGAAGATCATTTTAGTTGACTACAATGAAGAAACACAGACAGTAGACGGAATTGGCGAATATTGCCGGGATTGATATTGAGATACTTGCAAAGAATATGTTTCAGGCGGGCAGCGATTTCAATCGCAAGACGCTGGAAGAAACAGTTGATTCCGGTGCTTATGGGAGCCATGCAGGAATAAGTATAGAGGGGATTCGTAAGGATGTGATGCATGATGAAGTTTGAAAAAATGGATAACGGATCACTGCGCTGTACTTTAACGCAGGACGATCTGGAACAAAACGGCATTGAATTGGATGATTTTTTTTCCAATACGCCAAATGCCAGAGAGTTTTTAGAAAAACTAATCCGGATCGCAGAAGATGAGGTGGGATTTAAAACAACCGGTAATATGATGTCCATTCAGGCAGCGATCATGTCTGAGGATGAGATTGTGCTGACATTTTCCGAAAATCAGGTTAGTGGTGCGGAAATTTTAGAGCACATCCGGAATATGTTTGGCGCTTCTGTGGGAAGAGAAAAGCGGATTGAGAAGCCGGATGTTGAAGATGATATTTTAAAAGAAGCCGGCGGACAGGAAATTGAAGAAACGGCAGAAGATGACGGGGAAGGATATTCCTACCTTTTGAGGTTTGACACTCTTACCGATGTCAGAAGGTTTTGCCAGGTTCTGCCCAAACCGCGGAACGCGAAGAGTTGCCTGTATTATCTGGACCAAAAGCAGCAGTATTTCCTGTGGACAGATTTAAACGACACCACACGGGGATATGTCTATGAATTTGTGACAGCGTCCATGGAGTACACAAAGTCTATTGAAAAGGACAGCGTGCGTAGAAAGTTTTTAGATGAACATGCAAATGTCATTATAAAAGAGCATGCATTGGAATTATTGAAGAAACTATAACAAAAAAGACCTTACCGGATCTTATGGAAAGCCGGTAAGGTTATTTTTTACTGAATCAATATATCCATTAAACAGGCATAAATTTCATCGCTTTGCTTTTTCCAGTTTTTACAGACCGCATCTGCCTGCTCTTTTGTCTCTACATGTATGGTCAGATCAATGATAGAAAGATTTTTCTGTTTTAACCGGCAGCGGACATCATAGCCGGAAAAAGTAGATTTATAAAAATCCGCAACAAGAGAATTTTCTATTTTCATCTCCATTTGATTTCTTTCAAAAAAAGCAGCGATATCAGCTTTGATTGCAGGAGTGACTTTATCTTCAAAAAATTTTAAAGTTTCCCGGCCGAGAGATGTAAGATGATACTGGGTATTGCTGTGGGTGGATTCAAAACGAATCAGTTCTGAATCTAAAAGCTCATGGATCACTTGCTGGACGGTAAAATAATCCGTATAATCCTGTTCCAGAAAAAAATTGGAAATCTGTGTGTTGGAAAGGGGAAAATCTATTTTATCCAGCATGGCTAACACTGTCATTTTGTAGATCGTATTCGGATCAGCCATTTACTTTCCTCCTACAGCCAGTTCTTTGATTGCATTGCTCACAACATCTGCTACACGAGGATCAAAAGCTTCTGGCATGATAAAGTCTTCATTTAATTCTTCATCGCTTACCAGATTTGCAATGGCTTTGGCAGCGGCTAATTTCATCTCCTCTGTAATCTGTACGGCCCTGCTTTCTAACGCGCCTTTAAAAATACCGGGAAAAGCAATGACGTTGTTTACCTGATTTGGAAAATCACTTCTGCCGGTACCTACTACCTTAGCGCCTGCAGCTTTTGCCACATCCGGCATGATTTCAGGCACGGGATTGGCCATGGCGAACAGGATCGCATCCGGATTCATGGAAGAGACCATGTCGGCAGTTACGATGTTTGGAGCGGAAACGCCTACAAAAACATCGGCGCATTTTAATGCATCTGCCAGAGTTCCTTTTTCATTGGAAAGATTGGTCACATCCGTCATTTTCTGCTGCATCCAGTTTAAACCGGGATAGTCTTTTCCGATGATGCCTTCTTTGTCACACATGGTAATATGTGAAAAACCGTAAGTCAGCAGCAGTTTTGTGATTGCAATACCGGCGGAACCGGCGCCGTTTACGACTACTTTACAATTTTCTTTTTGCTTTCCAGTTATTTTTAAAGCGTTGATAATGCCGGCAAGAACCACAATGGCAGTGCCGTGCTGGTCATCATGAAATACAGGAATATCCAGCATTTCTTTTAAACGCTCCTCGATTTCAAAACATCTGGGAGCGGAAATGTCTTCCAGGTTAATGCCGCCGAAAGCGGGGGCAAGATTTTTAACTGTTTGAATGATTTCTTCTGTGTCCTGGGTATCTAAGCAGATGGGAACGGCATTGACATTGCCGAATTCTTTAAAGAGGACGCATTTGCCTTCCATAACAGGCATTGCAGCGTAAGGACCGATGTTGCCAAGACCGAGAAACGCGCTTCCGTCGGAAACAACAGCAACGGTATTGGCTTTTATCGTGTAGTTATATGCTTCGGCGGGATTTTCGGCAATGACTTTGCAGGGCTCTGCAACGCCTGGAGTATAGGCGATGGAGAGCGCATCCCGGTCTTTGACAGGTGATTTTGAAATTGTTTCTAATTTGCCGTTCCATTTTTTGTGGGCGATTAATGCCTCTTCTCCGTAATTCATATTTGATAACTCCTTTAAGATCAGATTTTCTCATTGTAAATAACTGTCCGGATGCCCGGACCGTTATTATCATAGCATTAAAAATATGACAAATCAAGAAAAAGGGACTTTCTATTTTTGAAATGCTGTTGTATAATGTAACAGTTCGGACAGGTCTGTGCTTTGCCGTACAGACAATCCTTTGTCGCATCAGACACAAATTCCAGATGAGCAGGGTACAGGTGAATAGGAGATAGGTAGAGAATGAGAGAAAAATATGAAAGTCTGTCAGTGACAGTATTAAGAGATTTGGCAAAAGCGAGAGGATTAAAAGGCTTATCCGGTTTGAAGAAAAGTGAACTGGTGGAGCGGATGCTTGCAGAAGATGAAAAAGAAGCAAAGAAAGAACAGGATGCAAAAGCGACAGATGAAGTAAAAGAGGTAAAAGGAGCAAAAGAAGTCAAGGAAGAGACGAAATATGAGGCAGAGGGAAAGCAGACTGAGCCGGAAACGACGGGGGTACCCACCAGAGATGAATTAGACAGCGGAATCACTGTAAACGGTATTTTGGAAGTTATGCCGGATGGCTATGGATTTATCCGCTGCGACAATTATATGCCGGGAGATGCG
>CAYQRG010000112.1:5690-6590 GCA_964419645.1 uncultured Eubacterium sp. | reverse complement strand
GATTATGAGGAATACATTGGAAGTCAAGCGTATGTAGAAGATACCGCTAAGAGTAAACTGGGAATGGTTTATGAGAATGAGATTATATTCAAAGAAAAATAATAGAATATCCTAAAATGGTTAAGAGCCCTCGAATCTACAATTCGAGGGCATTTTTGACGAAAAGTTTTTGAAGTGCCTTCGTTAGTTTGACAAAGATTTTAAAATACTGTGGTTATAATGCCTCTTAGTTTCGGGCAGCGTGTCTGCCTTTCCATTTGAAAATGAAATGTAGGAGGTTTTTATCATGAAAAAGACAGGTTGGAAACAGTTGGTACTAAGTATTTTGGGGGCATTGTTTTGTAAAATATCTGTTATGGGGTGTTACCCGATGGTTCCCGCATTTTTTGCAGCAGTGTATCTGGAAGAACAGGGGCGTTGGCTTTTAACCATAGGAATGTTGACTGGCATGGTAGCGTTTCTTCCCATTACTGTAATTGCAAAGTATGCGATGTCCCTTCTGCTGATCGGAATTGCAGTGCGGCTTTCGGAATGGGTGGACAAGCGATGCTATACAGTAGTGGCGGCGCTTGCGGCATCAGGAGGAACACTGGCTCTTTCCATATTTGGCGGAATTTTTGATTTTAAAAATCAGGTAACTATAGCGGCAGCAATCTGTGAGGCAGTATTTATCTTTGGGTTTGTGATTTTGGCAGCAAGGGGCGTGCACCTGTTTCTGGAGGAACAGGAGACGCCGGAGCAGTCGGAGTATATAAGGGACGGATACCAGGAGCAGCGTCTTTTAAATTATGCAAAAAGCTTTGAAGGCCTTTCCAAAACATTTTTGTCCATGAGCAAACACAGTGAAATGGGGCAGGAGGATATGGGGCAGATGCAGCAGGAACTGACAGGACGTATCTG
>CAYQRG010000112.1:0-5680 GCA_964419645.1 uncultured Eubacterium sp. | reverse complement strand
GGCTGCGATACCTGCACAATCTGCTGGTCTTCCGCAAATCCCATGATGTACAGCGTATTCGGTCGACTGATTAAAAATTTGATGCAAAACGGCGAGGCAGATGAGGAGACCAGGAGAAGGTTAAGCGAACATTGTCAGTATGCCGGCCATGTAGAGCAGGAAGCAGTGAATGTTTTTGAACAAATTAGAGTAAATAAAGCATGGTACAACAGGCTGTTAGAAAACAGGGAAGTGATCGCCCAGCAGTTGGATGCCATGGCTTTTATCATGGAGGATTGTGCCAGCGAGTCAAAGCTTTTGGACAGAGAAGAACGGAAAAAGATTGCGGAAATTCGGTATCGGAGTAAGGAATACGGCATCGTAACAGAAGAAATACATTTGTTTCAAAAGAATAACAGCCATATCCAGGCAGTGCTTAAGGCGCGTTCCAAGTGGGGCAATTGTGTTGCGATCAAGGAATTGACCAGGGTAGTGACAGAAGCACTGGATCTGCATATGAAACCCCATAAAGACACGAGAACGTTTATCGGAAAGGATACCACGGAGATTATTTATGAAGAAGAGCCGGTGTTTCATGCGGTACATGGGGTGGCGCGGCTGACAAAAGACGGGGCGGCGGTATCGGGAGATAATTTTTCTTTTCTGGAAAAAGAAGACGGAGAACTGGTACTTAGTTTGTCGGACGGCATGGGATTTGGGGAGCGGGCCTGTAAGGAAAGTGAAATGGTCGTAGATCTTTTAGAACGCTTTGTGGAGGCAGGATTTACAAAGGATACGGCTATTAAAATGCTAAATTCCGCTATGGTAATTCACGGAGAGGACGATCAATATTCCACCGTGGATATTTCTTCTATTGATCTTTATACCGGAGAAGTATCTTTTTATAAAATAGGGGCATCGGCAACTTTTATCCGTCACAAAAACGGCAGTGTGGAATGTCTTTTGTCCACCTCTCTGCCGGTGGGAGTCCGTTTTGAAATTGAGATCGAGCAGGCGAAGAAGCAGCTTTCGGACGGAGATTTTCTTGTCATGATTACAGACGGTGTGTTAGAATATTTGCAGGCGGAGCGGCCGGAGGAGACGTTGGAGGAGATTATATCAGAGATTAAAACCAATCATCCGGGGCTTATGGCCAAGAAAATTTTAGATCAGGTAATGGTCTATACCGGCGGAGAAGTACGGGATGATATGACAGTACTTGCGGCTGCCATTTGGGAGAATTGATAAATTATGATCAAAAAAGTTGCAGCATATATCAAAGAGCATCATATGATACCAGAAGGTGCGCATATTTGCGTGGGTGTTTCCGGAGGGGCAGATTCTGTCTGCTTGTTTCTGGTTTTGAGACATCTTCAAGATGCCATGGATTTTACCATGTCTGTGGTACATATCGAGCATGGAATCCGGGGCGAAGAAAGTCTTTCTGACATGGCGTTTGTGAAAAAGCTTGCCAGTGACCACGGAGTGAAGTTTTCCGCCTATTCCTATCCGGTGGAACAGATTGCGCGAAAGAAGGGACTTTCCGTGGAAGAGGCAGGCAGAATGGTGCGGTATGAAGCTTTTGAAAAAGAATGTGCTGCTTACAGTGCATCTGCAAGGATTGCTTTGGCACATCATGCGGATGACAGCGCAGAGACGATGCTGTTTCATTTGTGCCGGGGGAGCGGAATTGAAGGGCTTTGCGGTATCCGTCCTATACGGGACAATGTAATTCGGCCTCTCCTTTGTGTAACCAGAGAAGAGATTGAAGATTTTTTAAAACAGGAGGGACAGCCCTACCGGCTGGATGCCACCAATGCAGACGTTAGTTACAGCAGGAACAGGATACGAAACCTTGTTATGCCAGAGCTTTTGCAGATCAATCAGCAGTTTACGGCACATATGAATTGTCTGGCTGATGATGCGGCGGAAATTTCGGAATACCTTCGGGAGGAAGTACAGAAAATTTTAGCGCGGCATATGACAAAGACCGGGGAGGATTGTCTGGAATTTGACCTGGCAGGATTTTTTCAGTATCCTTCTGTTTTACAGAACCGGGTTATGCTGGAGCTGCTGGCGAGGGCAGGAGGTAGGCGAAAAGATATCGGCAGAGAACATGTCCGGTCTTTGCAAAAACTGGTGGGAGGGCAGACCGGAAGGAAAATAAACCTGCCCTATGGCGTGATTGGAGAAAAGACATACGGAAAGATTTTGTTATACAAAGAGAACAGGCAGGAAAAGAAGGCGGCGCCCATTCGGATTTTGCTTGAGGATATTCCGGGAGAAATACAGGTTCCCACAGGAAGAATTTCTTTTCGATTGTTAAATTTTTCTAAAAAAGATACAGAAATTCCCCGAAATATGTATACGAAATGGTTTGATTATGATAAGATAAAAGACAGGCTTTATTTTCGCACCAGGGAAGCAGGAGATTATTTTGTGCTGGATGAAGCAGGGCATAGAAAGAAATTAAAGGACTACTGGATTGACGAAAAAGTGCCAGGCTCCAAAAGGGAGCAGATCTTGCTGCTGGCGGAAGGACATCATATTTTATGGGTGGTGGGTGGCCGTATCAGCGCAGGTTATAAAGTTACCAGAGAGACAAATACAATTTTAGAAGTACAGTTTATGGAGGAGAATCATGGGTGAAACAGTTCGTGTATTATTAACAGAAGAGGAAGTAGATAAGAGAATTGCAGAGATTGCAGCAAGCATCAACAAAGATTATGAGGGAGAATCAATACATCTGATTTGCGTTTTAAAGGGAGGCGTATTTTTTACCTGTGAACTTTCAAAACGTTTGAATATCCCTGTTTCCATGGATTTTATGTCTGTTTCCAGTTATGGAGCCGCTACAAAATCCAGTGGGGTAGTAAAGATCATTAAAGATCTGGATCAGGATCTTGAAGGCAAAAATGTGCTGGTCGTAGAGGATATCATTGATTCCGGAAGAACTTTAAGCTATCTTTTGGAGTATTTAAAAAATCAGAATCCGAAGAGCTTAAGACTTTGCACATTATTAGATAAACCGGACAGACGCGTGGTAGAAGTTCCTGTAGACTATACTTGTTTTGAAATACCAGATGAGTTTGTTGTAGGGTATGGACTTGATTATGCGCAGAAATACCGGAACCTGCCGTATATAGGTGTGGTTGAATTAGACTGATAGAACAGAACAAAAGGAGGTTGCCAGTTGAAAAAACATAGTTACAGAGGATTTGGATTCTATGCGATGCTGGTTGTCGTAGTAGTTGTTGTCTGGATGATGTTAGATGCAAGAGGAAATGCCACAGACGGTTATACGATGACAGAATTTCAGAATGCATTGGATAAAGAAGATGTGATTTATATTGAAATTGAACAGAATCGAGAGATTCCTACCGGTATTGTAAATATTTATTTAAAGAATAACGTCTCAAAAGAACTGAATGTATCCGATGTCAATGAGATACAGGATATACTGGAGGAAAAACAGTTTTATAATTACCGTCTAAAGGATGTTCCTCCAGAAAGCTGGATTTTAAATCTACTGCCGCTTTTGATCGTTTTGGCGACCATGTTTATTTTATTTATCATTATGAGTAATCAGGCTGCAGCAGGAAGCGGCAATATCAAGATGATGAATTTCGGCAAAAGCCGTGCCAAATTGTCCACCAGTGATAATAAAATGAATTTTGGCAATGTTGCGGGACTGAAAGAAGAAAAAGAAGAACTGGAAGAGCTAGTGGATTTTTTGAAATTCCCCCGGAAATATATCCGCCTGGGAGCAAGGATCCCCAAAGGAATTCTTCTGGTAGGACCTCCGGGAACAGGTAAAACCCTTTTGGCAAAAGCAGTGGCCGGTGAGGCAGGGGTGCCGTTTTTTAGTATTTCCGGTTCTGATTTTGTAGAGATGTTTGTTGGTGTGGGAGCTTCTCGTGTCCGGGATCTTTTTGAAGAGGCGAAGAAAAACTCTCCCTGTATCGTATTTATTGATGAGATTGACGCCGTGGCAAGACGGAGAGGAACCGGTATGGGCGGCGGTCATGATGAACGGGAACAGACCTTGAACCAAATGCTGGTGGAAATGGACGGCTTTGGTGTAAACGAAGGAATTATCGTTATGGCGGCCACGAACCGTGTGGATATATTAGATCCGGCCATTATGAGGCCTGGAAGATTTGACCGTAAAATTCATGTGGGCAGACCAGACATCGGAGGCCGGGAAGAAATACTACATGTACATGCGAAGAATAAACCGCTGGGGGATGATGTGGATTTAAAACAGATCGCTCAGACTACGGCAGGATTTTCAGGAGCAGATTTGGAGAACCTGTTAAATGAGGCGGCAATCAATGCTGCAAAAGCAGATCGGGCTTATATTATACAGAGCGATATCCGCCAGTCCTTTGTCAAAGTAGGGATCGGCGCCGAGAAGAAGAGCCGTATTATTACCGAAAAAGAAAAACGAGTGACCGCTTTTCACGAGGCAGGCCATGCGATTCTGTTTCATGTGTTGCCAGATGTGGGACCAGTGGACACCGTATCTATCATCCCTACAGGAGCAGGAGCGGCAGGCTATACTATGCCTTTGAGCGAAGACGATAAGATGTTTAATACCAAAGACCGTATGTTACAGGAGATTGTCGTTGATCTCGGCGGCCGTGTGGCAGAAGAAATGGTATTTGACGATATTACAACGGGAGCATCTCAGGATATTAAGCAGGCGACGCAGTTGGCTAAGGCTATGGTAACCAAGTATGGTATGTCAGAGAATGTGGGACTGATCAATTATGACAGTGACGGGGATGAAGTTTTTATCGGCCGGGATCTGGCTCATACAAGAGGCTATGGTGAAAGTGTCGCTACACGGATTGATGAGGAAGTGAAACGGATCATCGATGAGTGTTATGAGAAAGCAAAGAAAATCATACACGAACATGAAACAGTTTTAAATAAGTGTGCGGAGCTTTTACTGGAGAAGGAAAAGATCAACCGAGAAGAATTTGAGGGGCTGTTCCAGTTATAACAATGTTTGAATTGTACATTGTGCACAAAAACAAAGTTCAATTTTTGTGAAGTTTGTGCACACTGATTTTGGATATCGTGGTATTATAATACACGTAGAAACCCCCCAATCATTAATAGTTTTTGCTACACCCATAGTAAAAATACCTTCTCCTAAAAAGACAGCAGATTAACGGCTGTCTTTTTTATGTGTATGGATTGCGAAGACGATAGACAGAAAGAGGATAAGATCATGAAACATAAATCCGTATATGAGATCAATAAAACGCAGCAGTATATTATGCAGACACGGCCCGTATTAAAGAAAGAGGCATTATTTTCCGATGGGACCAAGGATTACCGGATTCCGGCAGAACCAAAAGAAAATGAAACGGTGACAATTCGTTTCCGTACGGCCAGAGATAATGTAGACAGGGTTATTTTGTGTACAGAAGAGAGCAGATATGAGATGAAACTGGCAGAGTGTGACGGAACCTTTGACTATTATGCAGTAGAGATTTCTCTCGGTACCCATGCGTTTTCCTATTACTTTGAAATTATATCCGGGATACTCTGTTGCAGGTTTGACCGATACGGTGTGACAACGGAGATCCGGGAACCGTACTTCTTTCGGATTGTTCCGGGATTTTCCACACCGGACTGGGCAAAGGGCGCCGTTATGTACCAGATTATGGTGGATCGTTTTTACAATGGA
>CAYQRG010000111.1:0-6597 GCA_964419645.1 uncultured Eubacterium sp. | reverse complement strand
ATGCCAGAATATATATGTATTATATGGCTGTGAAGGATTTGCGGGCAGCGTAAAAAGCATTTGGTTGGTATGAGGAGTCCGAGCTGCCAATAGTAGAAAACATTGAAAAATGGCTTATAAAATAATTGTATCAAAACAGGGCAAATGTTATAATCAATATATATATGAAATAGCATTCGCCTTATTTTGTTATATGACGGATCTTGTTTCTTTGGATAGGAAGGAGAAATGGCTATGAAGAAAATCAAAAAAACAATATCGGGAGTATTGGCAGCTTTGTTGTTTGTGGCAGTACTGTTTTTCCCAATTCAGACACAGGCGGCAACGATTAAATTGAATCACAAATCCTTGACGATGTATATAGGGGATTCTAAAACATTAAAAGCGACAACTTCATTGAATGGGAAAATTACATGGAAATCCTCTAACAAAAAGGTGGCATCTGTTTCAAACAAAGGCAAGGTAAAAGCGAAGAAAGCTGGAACAGCCGTTATCACGGCCAAAATAAAATCCAAAAAGGTAACCTGTAAAATTACAGTCAAAAAAAGTTCAGGACTACAAGCTACCGCAAAGAAAAATGCAAAAACCTATCAAAAGCAGATCAAAGATATTTTAAAATATACAAATCAATACCGCACCAGGCATGGACTGTCCGAGCTGGTATTAGACACTACATTGACCAGGGCAGCCTGTCATCGTTCGGCAGAAATGGCAAAGGCAGGAAAGCTGTCACATGATAGGCCGGATGGCAGTACGCCTTTTGACCTGATGAAAGAGTATGGAATCACTTACTTTGCCGCAGGAGAAAACATCGCTTATACTATGGGATATGGTGTCAATGCCAGCCAGGCAGCGCAGATGTGGTACAATTCTGACGGACATCGTGCAAATATACTGAATGCCAATTTTGGAAAAATCGGCATTGGAATTGCAGTTACAACGAAAAATGAAGTATATTATACACAGTTATTTACGAATTAAATGAGATATGGAGAGTGTTTATGCGTATTTTAGTTGCTGAGGATGAGCAGGAAATTGCAAAAGCGCTGAAAAAGATTCTGGAAAAAGAAAGATATGCGGTGGATATTGTTTATAATGGCAGGGATGCAGTGGATTATATTCATCAGATAGAATATGATGCCTTAATTTTGGATATTATGATGCCCCTTATGGATGGGCTGGCGGTGTTGAAACAGATTCGCAAGGAAGGCATTTTTACACCGACGCTTTTTTTGACAGCAAGGGGAGACTTAGACGACCGGGTGGCCGGATTAGATGCAGGCGCAGATGATTATCTGCCAAAGCCTTTTGCAGCCAAAGAGCTGGCAGCCCGTGTAAAAGCGCTGACAAGGCGAAGGGATGCCTATGTTCCCTCCGTATTATCCTTTGGAAATATTTCTCTTGACCGGGATCAGTATATTCTTGCGTCACCGACAGATACATTTCGCTTAAACAACAAAGAATTTCAGATTATGGAACTGTTTATGCGCAATCCTAACCACATTTTTTCCACAGAGCATTTGATGGAACGGATTTGGGGGATGGAATCAGAAACAGAAATTGATGTAGTCTGGACAAACATTGGATTTTTACGGAAAAAGCTGAAATCACTCTGTGCCAATATACAAATTAAAACAATGCGGGGAGCCGGCTATTCATTGGAGGAGGATACGTCATGCTGCAAAAAATGAAGTGGCGGTTTATTATAGCGGCGATGTCTGCATTTTCTGCAGTTATGGTTCTGTTGATCGCAGGTATTAATTACTGGAATTATTCTGTTACAACGAAACGTTTGGATTCCAATCTGCAGCAGATGCTTAACGAGCGTTTTTTTGAGATGGCTTTGGAACCTCCCCCGAAGGAAAAACCGGATGCGCCGCCGATGGATTTTCGAAATGTTCCATCTAAAGAATCCAGATATATGATGCGATATTTTTCGGTATATCTGGATGAAAATGGCAGCGTGTTTCAGATCAGCAGGGAATTTGTTTCTTCCATATCAGAAGAAGATGCAGCAGAATATGCCAGAGAAGTATGGAAGAAAAGCCAAAAGATTGGTTTTTTTGGAGAATACCGTTATATCAAAGGGCAGTCAGAACATGGGAGCCGGATTATATTTTTGAATGCTGCAAATGAACAGCAGTTTTTAAAGACGCTGTTACTGGTATCTTGTCTGGTGGGCATGATCAGCCTTGGAATTGTTTTTTTGCTGGTCTATCTGTTTTCCGGGCGGGCAGCAAGGCCATATATTTACAATATGGAAAAGCAAAAACAGTTTATCACAGATGCCAGCCATGAGTTAAAGACGCCGATTGCCTCTGTTTCGGCCAGCGCAGATGTACTTGCCATGGAATATGAGGACAATGAATGGGTGAAAAATATACAAAAGCAGACAGTCAGGCTCTCCAGATTGGTGGGAGATCTTGTGATCCTCTCTAGGCTGGATGAGGCAAATCTGCTTCCGAACCAGAGCCGTTTTTCTTTCAGTGATCTGGTGTGGGAGATGGCAGAAGCTTTTCTTTCCCGAATGCAGGCTTGCGGTAAAGAATTTGTATACCATATCGAAGATGATGTATTTTTTTATGGAGATGAAATGCTGATTCACCGAATGGTTTCTATTTTATTGGATAATGCTGTAAAATATTCAAGCCCCGGCGGATACGTGCAGTTGGATTTTTACCGCAGACATCACAATATTGTGCTTGAAATATTAAATACCTGTGATATCGATCCGGAGTCGGATATGAACCGTCTGTTTGAACGGTTTTACCGCCCTGATCAATCCAGAAATTCGGATACGGGAGGTACAGGAATCGGATTGTCTATTGCAGAGGCTGCCGTGAAAGCCCATAAAGGAAAAATTTCAGTAAAATGTGAAAAGGGAGAAAAGATTTGTTTTAAAGTCGTGTTTTGATAACACGGCTTTTTTAGGTTCATTTCAGGTTCCTGATATATACTTTTCGGGTATCCCTTTATGTGCTGAAAAAGCAGCACAATATTAAAGAAATACCCTCCGGGTATCCCTCTATGCGCGAAAAATCGCGCAATAACAAGGAAAGGAGTTGGATAAAATGGAGATGACAGGCCGTTATCGTCATGAATTAAAATATGGCATCCATTACGGTCAGTATTTGTCACTGCGTCAGCGGCTTAGAACTGTGATGCAGACAGATTCTCATGCAGATGCAGGCGGCCGATACAGCATCCGCAGCATTTATTTTGATAATTATAAAGACAAGGCATTGCGTGAAAAAACAGATGGTATTTTAAAACGGGAAAAATTTCGTATCCGGTATTATAATGATGATTTTTCACATATTACTCTGGAAAAAAAGCAAAAGTATGATCATCTCTGTAAAAAAGATGCCGCTTTTTTGACAAAGGTCGAATGTGAAAGCATATTATCCGGTGATATTGCCTGGATGACAGAGCATTCTGATCCTTTGATCCGGGAATTTTATATAAAGCTTAGGCAGGAGCTTTTAAAACCAAGAGTGTTGGTTTCTTATATCAGAGAACCCTATATTTATGCAGCGGGAAATGTGCGCGTTACATTTGATTTTGATGTTCGGACTAGTTTATATCATTCGTTATCGTTAAAAAAAGAGATACCGGATGTTGCTGCTGCGGATTCACCGGAGATTGTGATTTTGGAAATCAAATATGATGCATATCTACCGGAAGTGATATCACAGTTGCTTCAAATGGGAGAAATTCGACAGCAGGCTTTTTCAAAATATGCGATCAGCAGAAAATTTGGATAATGATATGGAGGATAAGACAAATGACATTTAATGATATTTTTAAATCAGGTTTTTTAGAAAGTATTTCAGAATTTTCCGTAACAGATGTAATCATCGGCATGTTGTTTGCGCTGGTGATCGGATTGTTTATTTTTCTTGTTTACCAAAAAACTTTTACCGGCGTGATGTATTCTACCGGATTTGCTATGACGTTGATTGGGCTATCGCTGGTAACTACGCTGGTAATTATGGCAGTAACGTCAAATGTAGTGCTTTCTCTTGGTATGGTAGGCGCCCTTTCTATTGTGCGTTTTCGGGCTGCGATTAAAGAGCCAATGGAAATCGTGTATTTATTTTGGGCGATTGCAGCAGGAATTGTGATTGGAGCAGGAATGATCCCTCTGGCAGTGATTGGTTCCGTTATTATTGGAATCGTTCTTATTTTTGCAAACCGGAATCTTCATGATAATCCTTATATTCTTGTATTAAAATGCAATACAGAAAAAGCGGAAGAAGAAGCATTGCAATTATTAAAAGAGTCTGTAAAGCGTTATGTGATCAAATCTAAGACAGTGAATGCAGCAGGAATTGAATTGACAGCAGAGATTCGGATGAAGGATGCTGCAACGGCATTTGTCAACCGTATGAATGATATTGTGGATGTGGAGAATACAACATTAGTTAGTTATAACGGAGACTATATGGCATAAAACAGGAGGATGCGGTTGTGATTACGAATAAGTACATAACAAAAATCATAATTGTGATCGTGACAGCTGCAGTGCTTTTTTGTCTGGGCGGCATGATTTATGCAGACCGGTTGGTGGTGGCAACAGGCGGCAAAGCTGTTTTAATGGAATACGAATCTAAATTGTTTGACAGAGATCAGATTATCTCAGTGGACATTCAAATAGATGCAGATGACTGGCAGGAGCTTTTGGATCATGCCATAGAAGAAAATTATTATGAATGTAATGTCAATATCAATGGAACGACTTTTTCTAATGTGGGAGTCCGTCCAAAAGGCAATACCAGTCTGACAAGCATTGCCAATGATCCGGACACAGACCGGTATAGCCTGAAACTGGAATTTGACCGGTATGTGGAGGGACAGACCTGTTTTGGATTGGATAAGCTGGTACTTAATAATAATTATGCAGATTCTACGAATATGAAAGAAGCGATTGTTTATGATATGTACCAGTATCTGGATGCCGATGCTTCTTTATACAATTATGCAAAGGTTTCTGTAAATGGGGAATACTGGGGTGTGTATCTGGCGTTAGAGGCAGTGGAGGACAGTTTCCTTCTTCGGAACTATGGTGTGGAAACGGGAAAATTGTATAAGCCGGAAGGCATGGACGGCGGCGGAAAGCATTTTGACCAGAACGAAAATCCAAATGAACAGAGAGGCGATGTGGCGGAAATTCCGGGCAGAGGGGAGGATGCTGCATCGGAGAAAATTCCGGGGATGGCTTCCGTAACGCCGGAATCGGCAGGATCAGCAGAGTATAACATATCTGACAATAGATTAGAAGAATATGCAGAAAGACCGGATTTTCCTAATGAAAATAATGGAGAACGACCAGATATTCCAGGTGGAGAAAATAGGGAAATACTAGATTTTCCGGACGGCAAGAATGGAGCAAGACCAAATTTTCCAGGAGGCGATAACGGAAAAGGTCCGGGTTCTATGGGAGGCAGCGGAGCAAATCTGAATTATACAGATGATGAGTTAGACAGCTATACAACGATTTGGGAAGGCGCTGTCACAGATACAACAGACAGCGATCATAAGAGAGTCATAACCGCCCTGAAAGAGATTCAGTCCGGCACGAATTTGGAGGAATATCTGGATGTGGATGCCGTTTTAAAATACATGGCAGTTCATACCTTTGTGGTAAATTTAGACAGCCTGTCAGGAAATATGCCTCACAATTACTATCTGTATGAATCAAATGGGCAGTTAAATATTCTGCCATGGGACTACAACCTTTCCTTTGGAGGCATGTCAATCGGCAAAGATAACAGTTCATCCGAAACAATTAATTATCCTGTTGATACGCCGTTTTCCAGTACACAGTTTTTTGATGCACTATTAAAGGATGAGGCATACCTTGCGAAATACCATGGATATTTAAAGCAGCTTGCAGAAGAATATGTACAAAATAAGAGATTTGACACTGTCTATACAAAAATAAGGATGCAGATCGATGATCTGGTAAAAACAGATCCGACCGCTTTTTTTAAATACGATCAATATGATGCAGGCGCTAAAATGCTTTTTCAGACAATTCAGCTGCGTGCAGAAAGCGTCAGAGGGCAGCTTGAGGGGACCGTTCCTTCCACCTCAGAGGAGCAGAAGGAAAATGCAGATGCCTTAGTGGATGCATCTGAAATTGATTTGTCAGTAATGGGAGAATTTAACAAAGGAGGCAGGGAAGGCGGCAGGAATTTTGAAAAATAGAGGTACTGGTAACCGGATAGGAGGCGATAAGGTCTGACTGATATGGTCAAAGAATAGAGACGTTAGAGTAAGAAAAATCCTGGCGGTTCAACCAGCTCTAACTATTATACAGATCGCATTGAGTGGCAGAAGGGGTTGTCGGAAATAGACAACTCCAAGAACAGGGATATGTGTGATTTATATGAATTACACATATCCCTATTATATTTCAATTGATGATTTTTCAATTATCCTATCGAAGACTGATTCTATGGGCTGGAGTTTATTGTAGATGTCATATTTCCCATATGCCTTTTCTACTGTCTGTTGGTGGGAAATTTTCCCATTATCCTTTCATCATCCATTGCAAATCCCTTTATCATGTATTCTTTTAGAATGTTTGTTGCC
>CAYQRG010000110.1:0-6621 GCA_964419645.1 uncultured Eubacterium sp. | reverse complement strand
CTTTGCGATCATCTCATCCACCGCCTCTTCGTAGGCGTCCCATTTTTCCCGGTTGCGCCAGTCCTCTTCGGTAATCTTCCATTGTTTTTCCGGTGTATTCTGACGTTCGGTAAAACGTGCAAGCTGTGTGTCCTTGTCGATATGCACCCAAAATTTAATGACAATCGCGCCCCAGTCCGTCAATTCCTGTTCAAATTCGTTCATTTCATTATAGGCGCGCTTCCAGTCATTTTCGGAACAAAAGCCTTCTAACCGCTCTACCATAACCCTGCCGTACCAGGTACGGTCAAAAATCGCGATATGTCCATCCTTGGGCAGCCTGTGATAAAATCGCCACAGATGATGACGGGCTTTCTCATGGGGCTCCGGAGAGGCAATGGGATGTACCTCAAAACCTCTGGGATCTAAAGCGCTTGTGAGACGTTTGATATTGCCGCCCTTGCCGGCAGCATCCCAGCCTTCATATGCAATAATAATCGGGATTCGCTTTCTGTAAATCTTATTGTGTAGTTTTTTCAGTTTCTTTTGCAGCTCCTTTAAGCGGATGCTGTATTCCTCTTTGGTCATTTCCTGATCCAATGGTACCTGCGCAAGCCGTGGCATTTTCAAAAGGGGGTAATCCTTATGTAAAATCTCAGGCAGCACTTTGAAATTTTCCACTGCCTGATTGATCTGACTGGTCAGCAGGTGCAGCACTTGTAAAAGCGCCTGTTTCTTATCCACGGCATCTACAATATTCCAGGGTACATAACCGGTATTGGTAGCTTCTAAAATCCGGTCATAAACCTTCTCGTATTTCTCCCGTTTCTTTACCTGCAGCAGATCTTTGTCGGCAACACGCCATTTGGTGTTTTTCTCTTTCTTGAGCTTTTCCAGTCTCTGTTTCTGCTCTGACGACGGAATCTGTAAAAACAGTTTTACAACCAGATACCCGTTGTCCTTAAGCTGGCGCTCAAAAATGCGAAGCTGCTTTAACCTTTGCTCTAAGGTTTCCTCATCCACTTTGTCGTTCATCACATCTTCAACGGTTTCATTCAGCCAGCCTGAGTTTAAAAATACAAATTTCCCCGCTTCCGGTATGGTTTCCATATAACGCCACAAAAACGGCTTCCTCAATTCTTCTTCGTTTGGCGCTTTCATGGTAATGACACTGAAAAACCGCGGATCTAAGTCCTTGATCAGATTGCCGATCAGTGTTCCCTTTCCTGCAGCGCCCCAGCCTTCGATTAAAACAAAAACCGGAAGCTTGTTCTCTTTGATGATCATTTGCTGCCGGACCAATTCTGCCCGTTTCTCTTTTACCAGCGCTTTCAGTTCCTCCTCCGGCATCTGGTATTTGCGGATTTCATAATTTTTTAACAAATCCCTCTCCCCTTTCTGTTTTTGCATTTCTGTTTAACGGTTCATGTTTGTGTACCTTCTCCTAAAAAGTGGTAGTTGTCATTTGCAATATCACTTTCTGTATTATTTGTTAAAATAGCAGTTCCTTCATAGCCATCTAAGGAAGAAAGCGGCGCTCCCTCTTCCAATTCCTGATATTTATCTCCCTTCCACACCAACAGCAGATAAGTCTGATCTATGGAAAGCAACTGTGCCCCATTGGTCCCTGTGGTTTCATCCAGGCCGGCCGTTTCCTGCAAAGAAGTCTCTTCTCCGTCCACATCTCTGCCTCCATTTTCCACATTGACCTCTTCCCCTTCTGCCGGACCGTTCTCTGCATTCTCATCCTGGGTAATGATCAAATCCAAATAACCTTCTGTCATATGATTGCTGATGTAAATGGGCACACCTACTTGACGGAATGCCTGCCGTATGGAATGGGATGTGATCTTTTCATCTTCCGGCTCATCCAGCCAGAGCAGCAGGTTACCGTCAATTCCGGCTACCTCCTGTCCCAAAACCAGTGCCAGGATTTCGTTCTGGCTGTCATTGTTTAAATCCACATAATTGTAGTAATAACGCACACGGCCAAAATCTGCTTCCGGCACACTGCAATACTCTGCAATAGCCTTTTCTAATTGGGGATGTGCCTCGGTTTCTGCAAACCGGCTTTCAAAACTTGCAGGTATCTCCACTGCGCTGCCAAGCTGAAGCTGGCTGGTCCCCTCCGTATCCAGATCCGCTTCTGTTCCTGTAGAATCCACCGCAAAATTTTCCCCGTTTTCTGTTGTATTTGTGTCATTAGAATCTGCCTGTTCCTTCTGTCCACAGCCTATAGCTGCTGCCGCAAAAATGGCTGATATCAGAAACAGGAAAACAGCTCTCTTTTTCATATCTGAAATCTCCTTCACCAATAATCTTATTGTATTATTATGGTTGAAAGAGGTCTGTTTTATTCAGTATACCACATTATCTGGCGTTTTTACCAATTTATTCTGTATTTAGTGACGAAAATCAAAACGAGTGCTATAATAATGCCAAACCAATTATCCGAAAGAGAGGAATTTTATCAATGAACAGAAAAGATGTCTTAGAAATCAAACGCCGCCTGAAAAAAGACTCCTGTACTTTTACCCGTATGTGCGGTTGTTATGTAGATGGGGAACGAAACCGCGTCGTCAAATTAAGTGAGACTTTTTTAAATTTAGAAGAAGAAGAATTTTACAAATATCTGGAAATTGCCAAAAAAGCCCTTTCCGGCACAGTGGGCAACAATCTCTTAGAGCTGGAATTTCCGTTGGAAGAAGAATCCCCAGGAGGAAAACAGCAGTTCCTTACCGCCTTACGGAGCAGCGCACTGCAGAACGAAGACCTGCTGGAACGCTTTTATGACCTAATTATCGACAACTATGAATATGCCGGAAACTATCTGATTTTAATTTTCCACGATGCCTATGACGTGATTACCAAATCCAGCGACAACAGCAAATTAGACGAATCGGAAGAAGTCTATGAATATCTCCTCTGCGCAATCTGTCCTGTCAGCTTAAGCAAGCCGGGATTAGGCTATAGGGCGGACGAAAACCGCATCGGCCCCAGAATCCGGGACTGGATTGTCTGCGCTCCGGACAGCGGCTTTATTTTTCCGGCATTTACGGACAGAAGCGCCGATATCCACTCTGTTATGACATACCACAGGAATCCAAAAGAACCTCATACGGAGCTTATGGAAACCATACTTGGCTGCACGGCAAGGCGAACCGCAGCGGAACAGAAGCTGACGTTTGAATCTATTGTAAAAAAAGCCTGCAGCGGAGACGAAGATGCTTCCAGGGAATTATTCTGTGAAATTCAGCAGGAGCTGTCCGATATGGCGGAAGAAGATACACCGGAAGAGGAATCCGCAGAGGAACCCCGCTTTTTAACTGCCGATGCCATTGGAGAAATTCTTTCAGAGGCAGAAATACCGGAAACTGCCGCAGCGGTGATAGAAGAATCTTACCGGGAAGAATTTAAAGATGAATCTCCTGTATTAGACCATCTGCTGGATACAAAAGCTGCAGAAGCCGGAACCCGAAAAAAGCAGGAAAAAGAACTGATACAAAAAGTCGGCATTTTGGAACAGGAGTTAAAGGATACCCGGATGCTTGCCGGACTGCAGGAGGAATCTATGCCGGAAGGCCCCAAAACCTATGACGTGATCCTACGGGTGAAACCGGAAAAAGCAGCCCAGATCAAATCCCAGATCATCGGCGGCCAGAAATGCCTGGTGATTCCCCTGGAGGAAAATGAACATGCGGCAATCAACGGCGTCAATACAACCGTTTAACCACACCATTCATAAAAAAACGGTTTTGGCAGAACCTGCTATGACTCTGCCAAAACCGTTTTTCTTTTATGTATCTCTCGTTACTCTAAAATCATTTGTACGCAGCCATACATTCCTGCATCATTGCCCAGAGTTGCCAGTTCAAAATGCGCGTCCAAACAAGAGCTGAAGGATTTCTCATCGTAATACTTTTTCACACGGTCGGTAATAATGCTGCCGGCTTTGGATACTCCGCCGCCGATGACAAACACTTCCGGATTTACCACACGGGCAATATTAGAAAGGGCTTCACCCAAAATCTTTGTCATTTCATCTACCACTTCATCCGCCAGGGCATCCCCTGCTTTTGCAGCGTCAAAAATATCTTTTGCTGTCAGAGGATTGAGATCCCGGATAGATGATTCTTTTGTGTCTTTTTCTAATTTACGCTTTGCCAGGCGTACTACTCCGGTAGCAGATGCATACTGCTCCAGACAGCCCTTCTGTCCGCAGTTGCAGGCTTCCGTCTCTTTGTCATTTACAATAATATGCCCGATTTCACCGCCGGCGCCTTTGTTGCCCGTTACCACTTTGCCGTCAATGATCACACCGCCGCCAACGCCTGTTCCAAGCGTAACCAGTACAACATCCGTATGCCCTTTGCCGCCGCCCTGCCACATTTCTCCAAGAGCCGCTACATTTGCGTCATTTCCAACTTTTACCGTAAATCCGGTACGCTCCGTCATTTCTTTGGCAACATTGATCACATCCCAGCCGAGATTGACACAGCGGACTACAACTCCTTCACTTGTCACAGGTCCCGGCACGCCGATGCCGATGCCCTGGATCTCGCCTTTCATAATCTCTTTTTCCACCATTTTTGCTGCAATAAATGCCGCAACATCCGGCAGGATATTTTCCCCGTTGTTTTCTTTTCTGGTGGGGATTTCCCATTTTTCTACCAGGATGCCTGTTGTTTCAAACAGGCCGATCTTACAAGTTGTTCCTCCAATGTCTACCCCAAATCCATATTTTTTCATCGCTTCTTCTCCTTCTTTGTACTATTGTGCTGTTTTCCGTCTATGTTTTATATACTGATTTTAGTATAAAAAAACCTTTTTTTGCTGTCAATCTATTTCCGGGATTTCTTCTCCATCTGTTTCGTTCCCATCTGTTTCGTTCCCGTCTGTCTCTTCCTCATCGTCTTCTGTTTCCATTGCATCTCTTCGTATCTTTTCATATGGGTCCACGTCCACATACGGCAAAAATTCCGCAGGTGTCAGGCCACTGTGGCAATGCTCCATAAATGCATGCCAGATTGCTCCCGGATAAGTAGAACCTGACAGTCCGGGAAGTTCTGCCGGCATATCATATCCTACCCAGATGCTTGTGGTGTAATAACGGGTATATCCTGCAAACCAGCCGTCTTTATTGTCATTTGTGGTTCCTGTTTTGCCGGCGGAAGGCATACCGGTAACGCCAAGCCCCCTTCCGGTTCCTTCGGTGATCGCCGTTGCCAGCATATCGGTGACCATACGGGCTGCCGTGGTTTTATATATCTTTTTCTCCTCCTGCTCCGTAGCAAGAATTTCATTGCCCTCTGCATCGGTAATTTTCATAATGCAGGTAGGAGTCCGGTAATTTCCGTCATTTTGAAGGGTTGCATATGCTGCTGCCATTTCCACCGGAGACGCTCCGTGAGTCAGTCCACCCAGGGACGAAGTCAGACGTTCGTCTTCCTTTGTAATTTTAGAAAAATTCATGGCTTTTAAATAGGACAATCCCACTGGAGGCGTCAGTTCCTCAAATAACTGCCATGCCACCGTATTTTTGGAACGTGCCAGCGCGCTTCTAAGCGTCATTTCTCCGCTGTATCCGCCGTCTGCATTGGAAGGTCCGTCTTCAATGTGCTGGTCAGTAACAATGGAATCCGGCGTATAGTTCCTCTCCAACGCTGGTGTATATACGATCAGAGGTTTAATACTACTGCCCGGCTGTCTGTAGCTTTGATAAGCTCGGTTTAGAGTATAGCCGTCAAAGTCCTGGCTCCTGCCTCCTACAATCGCCCGGACGTATCCGGTTTCATTGTCAATACAGACGCCCGCGCCCTGGAGCTTATACACACCCTCTTCATTTACTTCCGTAAAATCTGCCAGTTTTTCATCGATCGTCTGCTGCAGCACTGCCTGCATTTCCAGATCCATAGAAGTGTAAATGCGGTATCCTGCCGTAAAAAGCTTTTTCTGGCATTCTGTGTAAAGCTGATTGTAAGCTTCGTTGTATGCAGCCTGTTCCTCTTCGGTTTCAAATTCCGTTTGGAATGTAAAGCCTTCCTGCTCCATTAAAAGCCGGATTGCACAGTAATACGTGTAGGTCTCTACATAATTATTCTTCTCATGCTCCGGCCGGCTTAAGGTAATTTCCTCTGCCTTTGCCATAAGATAGGCGCTTTCTGCGATTTTTCCGTCTTCGTACATATTTTTAAGAATACGGTCTCGTCTCCCAAGGGTATTTATTATACTCGTAAGGGGATCATACAATGTGGGATTGTTGGGGATTGCACACAAAAATGCAATCTGAGATAAATCCAGATTTTTTACCTCTGTGTTAAAATAACCCATGCTCGCTGCCTGAATGCCGTAATATCCATTCCCAAAATAAATGTTATTCAGATAAAATTCCAAAATCTCCGTCTTGCTGTATTTTTTTTCCAGCTCCGTAGCAATAAAAATTTCCTCTACTTTCCGCTGCCAGGTCTTATCCTGCGTCAGGAAAACTGTCCTTGCCAACTGTTGGGTGATCGTACTTCCACCCTGAGTCACTTCTCCGTTTTCAAGGGCCGCCTTTGCCGCACGGGCAATGGCTTTGATATCAATTCCGCTGTGCTGGTAAAATTTCTTATCCTCGATACTGACAATCGCCGCGCAGACATC
>CAYQRG010000109.1:5375-6623 GCA_964419645.1 uncultured Eubacterium sp. | reverse complement strand
GTGAAGCCTGGGGAGATTATGACGATTTACGGAAAAGTCAAGAGAGGATACGAGTATCCGCTGCTTTCTTTTGCCGTAATTTCCGAAAGCGATATTTTCGGAAAAGAAAAAAAGAAAAAGAAGAAAAGAAAGCTCTACGAAGGGGATAAGATTTCGTCATTTTCCGAATTGTCCATTGGAGATTATGTGGTACACGAAAACCACGGTCTGGGGATTTACCGGGGAATCGAAAAAATTGAAGTGGAAAAGACGGTAAAAGATTATATTCGGATTGAGTACGATAAGGGCAGCAGCCTTTATATCCTGGCCACACAGCTTGACATGATCCAGAAGTATGCCGGTTCCGATGCGAAAAAACCGAAACTGAATAAATTGGGCGGACAGGAGTGGCATAAGACAAAAAGCAGAGTGCAGGGAGCGGTAAAAGAAATTGCGTCAGAGCTGGTGGCTTTATATGCCAAAAGACAGCAGAACGAAGGCTACGTTTACGGAGCGGACACTGTCTGGCAGAGGGAGTTTGAAGAAATGTTTCCCTTTGAGGAGACAGAGGATCAGGAGGCAGCGATTCAGGCCACAAAGCGGGATATGGAAAGCAAAAAGATTATGGACCGCTTAATCTGCGGAGACGTGGGATACGGCAAAACGGAAATTGCGATCCGGGCGGCGTTTAAAGCCGTGCAGGAAGGCAAACAGGTGGTGTATCTGGTGCCCACGACGATTCTTGCCCAGCAGCATTACAATACCTTTGTGCAGAGGATGAAAGACTTTCCTGTTACAGTGGATCTGCTCTGCCGTTTCAGAAGCGTGTCAGAGCAAAAAAAGACCGTGGCAGAATTAAAACGGGGCATGGTGGATATTGTAATCGGAACCCACAGGGTTCTTTCCAATGATGTGGAGTTTAAAGATCTTGGGCTTTTGATCATTGATGAAGAGCAGCGATTTGGAGTCACCCACAAGGAAAAGATTAAGCAGATGAAATATACGGTGGATGTTTTGACACTGACTGCAACGCCGATTCCAAGAACTCTTCATATGAGCTTAATTGGAATCCGGGACATGAGCGTTTTGGAGGAGCCACCCTTAGACCGTCTGCCCATCCAGACTTATGTCATGGAATATAATGAAGAAATGGTAAGAGAGGCCATTGCAAGGGAGCTTGCAAGAGATGGGCAGGTTTATTATGTCTTTAACCGGGTGAACCAGATTGCAGATATTACGGCAAAGATTGCGTCTCTTGTGCCGGAGGCG
>CAYQRG010000109.1:0-5365 GCA_964419645.1 uncultured Eubacterium sp. | reverse complement strand
AAGACCATGTTTATCCATGACGCGGACTATATGGGATTGTCCCAGTTGTATCAGCTTCGGGGAAGAGTGGGAAGATCCAATCGAACTTCCTATGCATTTTTGATGTACAGAAGGGACAAAATGTTAAAAGAGATAGCGGAAAAGCGTCTGGCGGCAATTAAGGAATACACAGATCTTGGCAGCGGTTTTAAAATTGCCATGCGGGATCTGGAAATCCGCGGAGCCGGGAATCTGCTGGGAGCAAAACAGCATGGGCATATGGCCGCGGTGGGTTATGATCTGTACTGCAAGATGTTAAATGAGGCGGTAAAGGAAGCAAAGGGAATCGAAACCTTTGAAAGTTATGAAACGTCCATTGATGTGGATATCGACGCTTATATTCCGGTCAATTACGTTCCGAACGAAACCCAGAAACTGGATCTGTATAAACGGATCGCAGGCATTGAAAACAAAGAAGAAAAAGAAGAGATGTTAGAAGAACTGATCGACCGTTTCGGAGATCCGCCGAAATCCGTGGAAAATCTGCTGACGCTGGCAGAATACAAATCCATTGCCCACAAATACTATTTTACAGAAGTGGCGCAAAAGGGGGAGGAAGTACGGTTTACTTTGTTTGAACGGGCGAAAGTCAATCCGGCAAAGATACCGGAATTCGTGGCACAGTATGGTGGAAAAATGAAATTTTACCCAGACAAGAAAATGCCATGTTTCGTCTATTTGCTGAAAATGAACTCAAGGCAGAAGGAAACGGCTATGGAAGTGATTGAAAAAGTGCTTTCGGATGCGAAGATGCTTTGTATGAAGGATTGAGATAGTTCAGTTTTACAAAAAAAATTGAAAAAATAGTGAAAAATCTTGCGGCATACCGCAAAAAGCACTATAATAGAAAAAGCGACCAGTCGAAAAGACAGGAATGGATTGTAGGAGGAACATATGAAAAGTAAGAAAATAGTGACACTGCTGTGTGCAACAGCGGCGTTAATGGGGATGACAATAAGTGGATGCGGTAAAACGATCAATGACAGTGCGGTATTTGCGACATTAGATGATACAACGATCTCAATGGGAGTTGCGAACTTTTTTGCAAAATATCAGCAGGCAATTTATGATTCCTATTATCTGTCTTATTTTGGTGAAGATATGTGGGATAATGACCTTTATGGCAATGGCAATACATTGACACAGGATGTAAAGGAAGAGGTTGTAGAAAATCTTCAGGAGATGTATCTGTTAAAGGCGCACATGGAAGAATATGGCATTTCCATAAGCGAAGATGAAGAGGCAGCAATTGCAAAAGCGGCCGATGATTTTATCGCAGCCAATTCCAAAGCGGCGATCAAGCAGATCGGCGCAGAGAATAAAGAAAATGTTATAGAGATGCTTCGGCTGAATACGATTCAGAAGAAAATGCATGACCGGATTATTCAGGATGCTGACACGGAAGTGACAGACGAAGAAGCGGCTCAGAGGACTTTCAGCTATCTGAATATCAGTTCCGGCGGATATTACGATGATGAGTCCTATTATATAGAATATACAGAAGATGAAAAGGCAGGCTTAAAGGCCACAGCAGAATTAGTTGCCGAGGCGGAAGATTTCGATACGGCAGTGACGGATGCAGGATATACGGTAAGTACACTTTCTTATGGTTCCGCAGAAGACGAAGACGCTACCATGGATGCAGCTGTTTTAGAGGCGGCAGACAAGCTGAAGGAAGGGGAAGTTTCCGAAGTTATTGAAACAGACAGCGCTTACTATGTCGTACGTTTAGACAGCGAACATGATGAAGAGGCAACTGCTTCTAAGAAAGAAGAGTTGATTTCCGAAAAAGAAGAAGCTTATTATGAGGATGTTTTAGCAGGCTGGAAGGAAGAGGCTTCCTGGGAAGTCAATGAAGACGAATGGGCGAAAGTAACATTTGAAGATCATTTTGCAGTACCTTCAGCAGAAGAAACGGAAACACCGGAAGAAGCTGCTTCAACAGAAATTCCGCAGGAAGATACGGAGGCTGTCGAAGGAACAGAAGCAGAATAACAGAATCAGAAATTATATGCTGCATGCGGGGATAGCAGAATATCTTCGTTTGCAGCATTTTTCTTTACAAGGAGAAAGATTGTGAAACAGTTATTGGTTTATTTAAAGGATTATAAAAAAGAATGTGTACTGGCGCCTTTGTTTAAAATGTTAGAGGCAATTTTTGAATTGTTTGTCCCTCTTGTAATGGCGGCAGTCATAGATGTGGGAATTGCAGAAAAGGATATTTCTTACATTATAAAAATGTGCACAGTCATGGTGGTATTAGGACTGGTAGGTCTTTTATGCTCCGTGACGGCGCAGTATTATTCTGCAAAAGCGGCGGCAGGATTTGGAACGAATGTGCGGCATGCATTGTTTGCGCATATTCAGAAGTTTTCTTTTAGCAGTTTAGATCGAATCGGAACCTCTACGCTGATTACAAGGATGACCAGTGACATCAATCAGGCTCAGAGCGGAGTGAATATGGTTCTGCGGTTGTTTTTGCGATCGCCCTTTGTGGTGGTGGGAGCAATGGTCATGGCGTTTACCATAGATGTAAAATCAGCCATGATTTTTGTGATTACGATACCATTGTTGTCAGCGGTAGTATTCGGCGTGATGCGTGTTTGCATTCCACTGTATAAAAAAGTACAGAGCCGACTGGATGCGGTGACGCTCCACACCAGAGAGAACCTCACCGGAGTACGGGTGATCCGCGCTTTTCATTTGGAAGAAAAAGAAGAAGAAGAGTTTCAGGAAAAAAATCAGGAGCTTGCGAGGATGCAGATGTTTGTGGGCAGAATTTCCGGACTGATGAATCCTGTCACTTATGTAATGATCAACGGAGTAACGGCATATCTGCTTTATATAGGAGCCTTGCAGGTAGAGCATGGAATCATCACCCAAGGGGAAGTGGTTGCCCTGGTAAATTATATGGGACAGATTTTAGTGGAACTGATTAAATTTGCCAACCTGATCGTTACGGTAACAAAGGGCATCGCCTGCGGCAATCGGATTGCTGGGGTATTAGAACTGCCGGAGGGAGAGCGGGAAATTTCCTATGACCACACAGAAGAAACGCCCCGGACAGAAAATGAAATGGTATCTTTTTCCCATGTGGGGCTGACATACGAAGGCGCCGGAGCGGAATCTCTGACGGATATCACTTTTACTGCGAACAAAGGAGAAACCATAGGTGTAATCGGCAGTACCGGTTCAGGAAAAAGCTCGTTGGTCAATCTGATTCCCGGATTTTATCCCCATACCGGCGGAAGTATCCGAATTGACGGAAAAAATATCGAAGAATATTCCAAAGAAGAACTGCGCCAGAAAGTAGGCATCGTGATGCAGAAAGTAGTTTTGTTTGCAGGCACGATTCGGGAAAATTTACTTTGGGGGAATCCTACGGCAGATGATGAGGCTTTGAAAGAAGCACTTCAAACTGCCCAGGCCTGGGAAGTTGTGGAAGGCAAGGAAGGCGGTCTGTCGGCACAGGTAGTCCAGGGAGGAAAGAATTTCTCCGGAGGGCAGAAGCAAAGGCTGACTATTGCAAGGGCGCTGGTGCGAAAGCCGGAGATTTTGATTTTGGATGACAGTGCATCTGCTTTGGACTATGCAACGGATGCGGCCCTGCGACGAGCCATTGCCGGAATGAAAGAACAGCCTACGGTATTTATCGTATCCCAAAGAGCATCTTCCATTCAATATGCAGATCAGATTCTGGTGCTTGACGACGGAGAACTTGCAGGCATCGGAACACACGAAACGCTGCTAAAAAGCTGCAGTGTATATCAGGAAATTTACTATTCCCAGTTTCCGGAAAAAAAGAAAGATAGGGAGGCGCGTGTATGACGGAAAAGAAAGGCAGACAGATGACAATTCTAAAAAAACTGTTTCGTTATATTCAAAAATATATGCTGCTTATTATTTTTTCTCTGTTGTTTGCGACAGTATCCTCTGTTTTGACTTTATATGTACCTATTCTTACAGGCCGTGCCATTGACGGTATCATAGGAAAAAATAACGTGGATTTTACGGGTGTTTTTGCAGTGATCCGCCAGATTGTCATTGTTGCGGCAATCACAGCGGCGGCCCAGTGGTTTATGAATATCTGCAACAACCGGATTACCTATCAGGTGGTACGTGACCTTCGGGAAGATGCGTTTGCCAAAATTGAAATTCTTCCGTTGAAATACTTAGATGCCCATTCCCATGGAGAACTGGTAAGCCGTATTATTGCAGATGCAGACCAGGTGGCAGAGGGGCTTTTAATGGGATTTACCCAGTTGTTCACCGGGCTGATTACAATTGTAGGCACCCTGTGTTTTATGGTGAGCATTCAGTATAAAATTGCCGTTGTAGTAATCTGTATTACGCCGGTATCTCTTTTTGTGGCAGCTTTTATTGCGAAACGGACCTTTACTATGTTTAAGCTGCAGTCGGAAACAAGAGGAGAACAGACGGCGCTGGTGGAAGAGATGGTCGCAAATCAGAAGGTGGTGCAGGCGTTCGGACAGGAAGAAGAAGTAATGCGTCGCTTTGATGAGATTAACGGCCGTTTGCAGACGTGTTCCTTAAAGGCGACTTTTTTCTCTTCTCTGACCAATCCGTGCACCCGGTTTGTCAACAGCCTTGTTTATACAGGGGTGGGAATTTTCGGAGCTTTGTCTGCAGTTGGCGGAGGTATCAGCGTGGGACAACTTGCCAGCTTTTTGAGTTATGCCAATCAGTATACAAAACCTTTCAATGAAATTTCCGGGGTTGTCACAGAATTGCAGAATGCTCTTGCCTGCGCCGGAAGACTGTTAGAGTTGATTGATGAAACACCCCAAAAAAAGGAAGATGCAGATGCAGTTGTATTAAAAGACGCCAAAGGAAATGTCGCTTTAGAGCGGGTAGATTTTTCCTATATCAAAGAGCAGCCGTTGATTGAAAATTTCAATCTGCAGGTAAAGCCGGGGCAGCGGGCAGCGATTGTAGGCCCTACCGGCTGCGGAAAGACAACGCTGATCAATCTTTTGATGCGGTTTTATGATGTGGATGGAGGATGCATCCGGGTGGATGGAGAAGATATCCGTCATTTGACCAGAAAAAGCCTTCGCACTTCCTATGGCATGGTATTGCAGGAGACGTGGCTTAGGGAAGGCACGATACTGGAAAATATTCGTATGGGGGCGGAGGAGGCTTCCAGAGAGGACGTCATTGCAGCCGCGAAAGCATCTCATGCTCACAGTTTTATTAAGAGGCTGCCAAAGGGATATGATACAATGATCACCGAAGAGGGAGGAGGGCTCTCCCAGGGACAAAAGCAGATTTAGTGCAATGCAAGAGTAATGTTGTCTCTGACGCC
>CAYQRG010000108.1:0-6667 GCA_964419645.1 uncultured Eubacterium sp. | reverse complement strand
ACGCTTTCCGACGTGAATCGTCCGGCACTGCAGTTAAATGGTTTTTTCGAGCATTTTGAGCAGTCCCGTGTAGAGATTATCGGAATGGTAGAATATGCAAATCTGCAGAAGAAGACAGAGGAAGAGAAAAAAGACTTGTATGAAGCATTTCTTTCATTTGATATTCCATGCGTGATATTCTGCCGGGGATTTGAGCCGGATGCTATGTTTTTGGAGACAGCCAACCGCAACGGAATTCCGGTGCTGGGCACAGACCAGGCAACATCAGGATTTATGGCGGAGCTGATCAATCTTCTGACAGAAGAGCTGGCTCCCTGTATTACGATCCATGGCGTTTTGGTAGATGTGTATGGCGAGGGTCTTATGATCATGGGCGAAAGCGGCATCGGAAAAAGTGAAGCGGCTTTAGAGCTTGTGAAGAGAGGACATCGTCTTGTAACGGATGATGTGGTGGAAATCCGCAGGATCAATGAGCATACCCTGATCGGAACGTCACCGGATATTACCAGATATTTTATCGAGCTGCGGGGCATCGGTATTATTGATGTAAAGACGTTGTTTGGCGTGGAATGTGTGAAGGAAAAACAGAACATTGATCTGGTAATCAAATTATCCGACTGGAAAAAAGAAAATAATTATGACCGTTTCGGACTGGAAGAGGAATACACAGAGATCTTAGGGAATAAAGTAGTGTGTCATTCACTGCCGATTCGTCCGGGCAGAAATCTTGCTGTAATCTGTGAGGCAGCAGCAGTAAACCACCGTCAGAAGAAAATGGGTTACAATGCGGCCCAGGAACTCTACCGCCGTGTACAGGCGAATTTCGCAAAGAGCGAAGAAGAATAACCTTAAGCGGCCGCTCTAAAGGAGCGTGCCATACCGGGATGCCCGGAGGGTATAGAAAGTAAATAGGAAAGAAAGTGAATAGCAGATATGGAAAACAAAAATGCATGGGAGAAATATCCTGAAGGTGACAAAAGACAGAAAGTGATGGATTTTGCAGAAGATTACCGGAAATTTATTTCCAAATGCAAGACAGAACGAGAGTGTATGCAGGAATTTGTATCATTGGCCAAAATAGCCGGTTTTACAGATTTGGAAGAGCTGATTCAAAAGGGAACGAAGATTCAGGCAGGAGATAAGATTTATGCCGGAAAAATGGGAAAAGCCGCAGTCTTTTTTGTGATAGGAAAGCAAAGTCTGGAAAAGGGAATGAATATTCTTGGAGCCCATATTGATTCTCCAAGACTTGACCTCAAGCAGGTTCCCCTGTACGAAGACAATGAGATGGCAATGCTTGACACCCATTATTACGGCGGTGTGAAGAAATACCAGTGGGTGACTTTGCCCCTTGCCCTTCATGGGGTTTTTGTAAAAAAAGACGGCACAGTCGTAAATGTGAATATTGGCGATAAGCCGGAAGATCCGGTATTTGGAATCAGTGATCTTTTGATTCATCTATCCGCAGAGCAGCTGGAGAAAAAAGCGGCAAAGGTCATTGAAGGAGAGAAATTAGACCTTTTGATCGGCAGTATCCCAATGAAAAACGAAGAAGATAAAAAAGAAGCAAAAGACACCGTAAAAGCAAACATTTTACGGATTTTAGAAGAAACTTACGGTGTATCGGAAGATGATTTTCTTTCCGCGGAGATTGAAGCGGTTCCGGCAGGAGATGCCAGAGATTATGGCTTTGACCGGAGTATGATCATGGGATACGGACATGATGACAGAGTGTGTGCATATCCGTCTTTTCAGGCGATCCTCAATATGAAAGAGCCAGAAGTAACCTCCGTATGCCTTCTGGTAGACAAAGAAGAGATCGGCAGTGTGGGAGCTACCGGCATGCAGTCCAGATTTTTTGAAGATACGGTGGCAGAGTTGTTGAATCTACAGAGCGAATATTCCGAGATTTCTTTGCGCCGCGCTATGCGGAATTCCAAAATGCTTTCTTCGGATGTGAGCGCAGCCTATGATCCCAATTATCCGGAGGTAACAGAAAAGCGGAATGCAGCATATTTTGGAAAAGGGCTGGTGTTTAACAAATATACCGGTTCCAGAGGAAAGAGTGGTTCCAATGATGCCAATGCAGAATATATGGCCAGAATCCGCAGCATATTAGATGACCGCGGAATTGCATTCCAGACCTCAGAGCTTGGCAAAGTAGACCAGGGAGGCGGCGGAACGATTGCCTATATCTTAGCCAATTACGGCATGCAGGTGATCGACAGCGGCGTTGCGGTGCTGAATATGCATGCACCCTGGGAAATTATCAGTAAAGTAGATTTGTATGAAGCGTTACTGGGATATCAGGCATTTTTGGAAACGATTTAATCCGGAAAATATCATTTAAAAGAGGCATAGAACAGGCGTGGAACAATTACTAAGGGAATTGGATGAAGTATTAAAAAAAGAGCAGATATTGCAACAGGAACCAATGGACCGCCACACGACATTCCGTGTGGGCGGTCCTGCGGATTTGTTTTTGATGCCGGAAACAGGACAGATTGCGGAGACGCTTGAGATTCTCCGCAGGCATCAGGTGGATGTAACTATTATCGGCAACGGCAGCAATCTTTTGGTGGGAGATTTGGGAATCAAAGGAGCCGTAATTGAAATGGGCAGGCAGTCAGCCAAAATCGTGGCAGAAGGGGAATATGTGACGGCCCAGGCCGGCGCACTGTTATCCAAAACAGCTGCGAAGGCGTACCAAAACGGACTCTCCGGCATGGAATTTGCAGCAGGAATACCGGGAAGCGTCGGCGGCGCTATGGTTATGAATGCCGGAGCTTACGGCGGAGAGATGAAAGATATTGTTTCCTCTGTAACCGTCTTAGACCAAGACGGAAATGTAAAGGAATTGACCTGTGATCAAATGCAATTCGGATACCGGCACAGTTGTATCGAAGAGAATGGATATCTGGTCTTAGCAGCAAAGTTTCGGTTAAAAAAAGGCGATCCGAAGCAGATTCTATTTAGAATGGAAGAATTAAAGGAACAGAGAGTTTCAAAGCAGCCTCTTGAGTATCCCAGCGCAGGAAGCACTTTCCGGAGGCCGGAGGGATATTTTGCAGGGAAACTCATTATGGATGCCGGACTTTCCGGTTATTCCATAGGAGGCGCCCAGGTGTCCAAAAAGCACTGCGGCTTTGTGATCAATAAAGGGGGAGCTGCGGCGAAGGATATACTGGATTTGATACACCATATCCAGAAAACAGTAAAAGAGCAGTTTGACGTAGAACTGGAACCGGAAGTAAAAATGATCGGCAGGTTTTAGAGGACAAGAGATACATGAGTGACAAGGGAGAAAAAACGTGAGATTAGTGATTCTGACCGGCATGTCAGGTGCGGGGAAAAGTACAGCGCTAAAGATGATGGAGGATATCGGATTTTATTGCGTGGACAATCTGCCGATTCCTTTGATTGAAACATTTGTAGAATTATCAGAAACAAGCGGCGAAGAGCTGCAGAAATTTGCCATAGGCATTGATATTAGAAGCGGCCATGCTCTTTCCCGGCTGCATGGTATATTAGAACGCCTGCAGGAGAAGGAAAAAGCGCCGGAGATTTTATTTTTGGACGCAGAAGATTCTGTTTTGGTAAAACGCTATAAAGAAACTAGGCGGAACCATCCTTTGTCCGGCAAAGAACGGGTAGGAACGGGAATTGCGGCGGAACGGGAAAAACTTACATTTTTACGGAAAAAAGCAGATTATATTATTGATACCAGCAGAATGCTCACAAGGGAACTTCGGGCAGAGTTAGACAAAATTTTTGTAAACCAGCAGGAGTATCAAAATCTTTTTATAACGATTTTATCCTTTGGATTTAAATATGGAATTCCGGCAGATTCCGACCTGGTATTCGATGTGCGTTTTCTGCCCAATCCTTATTATATAGAAGAGTTAAGGGCAAAGAGCGGCAATGACAAAGAAATACAGGATTATGTGCTGCAATTTGAGGAAGCCCATGTTTTTCTGGAGAAATTAACGGATATGGTTAATTTCCTGATACCCAATTACATCGTGGAAGGAAAAAACCAGCTTGTGATCAGTATCGGATGTACCGGCGGCAAGCATCGGTCTGTGACGTTGGCTAATGAATTATATAAAAAGCTATGCGGCAAACGGGAGTACGGGCTTAAGATTGAACATAGAGATATAGAAAAAGGGTGACGAAGGGAATGTCGTTTTCAGGTGATGTAAAAAAAGAACTGTCTGTGCTGGCAGGAACTGCAAGACACTGCAGGATTGCGGAATTGTCTGCGATGATTTGTTTTGCCGGAAATTTGAGCATATCAGATGGGGACATACGGTTGAGGCTGGAAACAGGAAATGCCTGCCTGAAGGAAAAATACAGACTTCTGTTATCCCTTTTATTTTCCATAGAGAACGTATCGGAAGAATTGACAGGAGAAGATGCGTGTAAGGTCTTAGAAAGCGTGAAAATTTGGGACAGGCAGAAAGGACGTTTTCGCAATATGGAAATGGCGGACGGCCTTCTGATACAGCAGCCCTGCTGTAAAAGAGCTTTTATCCGGGGAGCGTTTTTAGCATCCGGTTCCATGAGTGATCCGGATAAATCCTACCATTTTGAAATTGTCTGTAATACGATGAAACAGGCCAGACAGTTACAGTCTGTGATCAGCAGTTTTGAGGTGGATGCCAGAATCGTGCCCCGTAAGAAAAATCAGATTGTCTATGTCAAAGAAGGGGCGCATATCGTAGACCTTTTGAATATCATGGAGGCTCATGTTTCCTTGATGAATTTAGAGAATGTCAGGATCGTAAAAGAAATGCGCAATTTTGTAAATCGGCAGGTAAATTGTGAAACGGCTAATATCAACAAAAGCGTCAATGCAGCAGTCCGCCAGATTGAGGATATCTGCTATATCCGGGATAAAAAAGGTTTAGAGAGCCTGCCGGATCATTTAAAGGAAGTTGCGTTACTCCGGCTGGAATATCCGGATGTGTCGTTAAAGGAGCTTGGCACTTATTTGAATCCTCCGGTGGGGAAATCCGGTGTTAACCACAGGCTTAGGCGGATATCGGAGATCGCAGAGGAAATGGGAGTTAAAAGAGTATAGGAAGAGGATGAAAAACCATGCAGAAGCTTTTATTTGTATTTAATCCCCATGCTGGAAAGGGACAGATCAAAAATAAATTGCTGCAGATTGTGGATCTTATGGTACAGGAGAATTATGATGTCACCATATATCCTACACAGGCAAGAGAAGATGCTTTAAATATTGTAAAAAACCGCGCAGGAGAATTTGATCTGATTGTATGCAGCGGCGGCGACGGAACGTTGGATGAGGCAGTCAGCGGTATGATGCTTTCTTCCAAAAAAGTGCCCCTCGGTTACATTCCGGCAGGAAGCACCAATGATTTCGCCAATTCCTTAAAAATTCCAAAGGATATGGTAAAAGCAGCTAAGATTGCAGTATCCGGTAGGAAATTTGCCTGTGATGTGGGAATGTTTAATGACAATCCCTTTATTTATGTGGCGGCATTTGGCATATTTACGGCTGTTTCATATAAAACGCCTCAGGAATGGAAAAACATACTGGGACATGTGGCATATATTCTGGAAGCCGCAAAGAGTCTGCCGGAAATTTCTTCTTATTACATAAGGGTGGAACATGATGGGGAAGTGATTGAAGACGAGTTTATCTATGGAATGATCACCAATTCCAATTCCGTAGGCGGTTTTAAAAACATGACAGGGAAAAATGTGCTTTTAGATGACGGCAAGTTTGAAGTGACACTGATTCGGATGCCCAAAAATTTTGTAGAATTAAATGAGATTTTAGGTTCCCTGACAAATCTGATTGATGACACGGAGCTGATTTATTCTTTTAAAAGCGATTGTGTGACCTTTACATCGGAGGAAGAGGTTTCCTGGACTTTGGATGGAGAATTTGGAGGCAGTCACAGGGAGGCAACCGTGAAAAATATCCGGCAGGCGCTGGAGATTATGGTGAAAAATTAGGGGTTTATTTTTTGGAAAAAGTAGGCTATACTATAAGAAATAAATTTAGAAAAGGAGAGATCAAGTTATGTTAGTATCTGCAAAAGAAATGCTTGACAAAGCAAAAGCTGGCCACTATGCAGTTGGACAGTTCAACATCAACAACTTAGAGTGGACAAAGTCTATTCTTTTGACTGCACAGGAGTTAAATTCTCCGGTTATCCTTGGTGTATCTGAGGGCGCAGGCAAGTATATGACTGGTTTCAAAACAGTTGCAGCTATGGTAAAAGCAATGATTGAAGAATTAAATATTACAGTTCCGGTTGCCCTGCATCTGGATCATGGTTCCTATGAGGGATGTTTAAAATGCGTAGAAGCAGGATTTTCTTCTATCATGTTCGACGGCTCTCATTATCCCATCGATGAGAACGTTGCAAAAACAACAGAATTAGTAAAATTAGCTCATGACAACGGAATCTCCATTGAAGCAGAAGTTGGTTCCATCGGCGGCGAAGAAGACGGCGTTGTAGGTATGGGCGAATGTGCAGATCCAAACGAATGTAAATCCATCGCTGATCTCGGCATTGATATGCTTGCAGCAGGCATCGGCAACATCCACGGCAAATATCCTGCAAACTGGGCAGGCTTAAGCTTTGAGACATTGGATGCCATCCAGCAGCTTACAGGAGATATGCCTTTA
>CAYQRG010000107.1:2378-6720 GCA_964419645.1 uncultured Eubacterium sp. | reverse complement strand
CGGCGGAGATTTGTACTATGGTTACCAGGAAAATCTGCTGGAGACAGTGAAAAACAGTTTTTGCTCTGTGCTTGGCATTGAGAGTCCTGAGGAATCTAATATTGCATTTATCAAAGGATTATTTGAAGATACTCTGATCTGCAAACAGCCGGTAGCCTTGGCGCATATTGATTGTGACTGGTATGATTCCGTTATGGTTTGTTTAGAACGGATTGTGCCGATGATGGTGCAGGGAGGCATTCTGGTAATTGATGATTACAATCATTGGTCCGGATGCAGGAAAGCAGTGGATACCTATTTTGCAGACAAAAAAGAGTTGTTTTTATTTGAAAAAAAGAGCAGGCTGCATATTATAAAAAAATAGAATGTGAAGATTGCCTATACCATAAGGGAAGCCAGAAAAATACTGGCGGCAATGCCACTTAACGTGGCAAACAGAGCGCCGGAAAGAGTAAAACGCGTCTTTTTTACATGGACATGCATAAAATAAATGCTCATCGTATAGAAGATTGTTTCTGTACAGCTCATCATAATAGAAGCCGAAAGCCCAATAAAGGAATCGGTGCCATAAGTTTTAAATAAATCCAAAAGCAGCCCGGTTGCTGCAGAAGAAGAAAACATTTTTACAATAGCAGCAGGAATTAATTCTGTCGGAAAATGAAGCGGACCCATGAGTTTTTTTAAAATATCGGAAAGAAAGTCAAAAAACCCGGAAGCGCGCAGAATACCAACGGCAGTCATCAGTCCTACCAAAGTGGGAAGTATGTCAATTACCGTAAAAAATCCATCTTTTGCGCCTTTTAAAAAATCCTGATAGACGTTCTGGCGATTCAAAAGCCCATAAGCGACAATCGAAAAAATAATAAGAGGAATAATGGATTCGGATAAAAATAATAAAAACTGCATATATATGCTCCAGGGTGTTTTCTTTTTAATATATGATAGAATTAAAAAATCCATGAAAATAATTTAGTAGGAGATACAAAATGATTTATAATAATGTTTTAGATGCGATCGGACATACACCGATTGTACGGCTGAACCGAATGAATCGACCGGACAGCGCAGAAGTTTTGGTTAAATTTGAAGGATTGAATGTAGGCGGCTCCATTAAGACCAGAACAGCATATAATATGATACTTGCTGCAGAAAAAATGGGACTTGTACATAAAGATACCGTAATTGTAGAACCCACCAGCGGCAACCAGGGAATTGGTCTGGCTCTTGTGGGAGCTGTGCGGGGATATAAGACAATTATTATTATGCCGGATTCCGTCAGTGAAGAACGCAGGCTTTTAGTAAAGCATTACGGCGCCGAAGTAAAGTTAATCCACGATGCCGGAAATATCGGTGAGTGCATAGAAAAGTGCCTGCAGACTGCCCTTACAATGGCAAAAGAAGATCCAAATGTGTTTGTCCCCCAGCAGTTTGAAAATCCCAATAATATCAGGGCGCACAAACATCATACCGCCCTTGAAATTTTAGAACAGGTGGCAGGTCCGATTCACGGATTCTGCTCCGGCATTGGTACAGGCGGTACGATCACCGGTATCGGCGAAGTGTTAAAAGCGCAGAATCCGGATATTTTAATCTGGGCAGTGGAGCCGGAAAATGCAGCGATTTTGGCTGGAGGTACCATTGGCACTCATATGCAGATGGGCATCGGAGATGGCGTTATCCCGAAAATTTTAAATCAGAATATTTATGAGGATATTTATATTGTAAGTGATGAAGAAGCCATTCAGACGGCCAAAGATCTTGCGCGTCTGGAAGGAATTATGTGTGGAATTTCCAGCGGCACCAACGTAGCGGCAGCTCTTAAAATGGCAGAAAAATTAGGCAGCGGCAAAACAGTTGTAACTGTCCTTCCGGATACGGCGGAACGGTATTTTTCCACGCCTTTATTTGAAGATTAGAGGAGAAACATAAATATGGATTTTTTAACACAACTGGACGGCTCTGTTTTACTGTGGATACAGGAGCATATCCGAAGAGATTTTCTGGATCCGGTCATAAGCCTTATTACCCATCTTGGGGATGCAGGTTGGTTTTGGATTTTGCTTTCAGCTCTTTTGCTGTTTTCAAAAAAATACCGTAAAATCGGACTTACCGGGCTGATTGCACTGTTCATTGGATTTTTGATCACAAATCTCTGGTTGAAAAATATGGTGATGAGGATACGTCCCTATGAAGTAATAGAAGGATTAACACTGATTGGAAGAAAAGCCCATGATTTTTCTTTTCCTTCCGGTCATTCCACAGCCTCTATGGCAGCATCCACAGTTTTCCTTGTGTTAATGCCCAAGAAATTTGGAATAGCAGCGTTTTTGCTTGGAATTTTCATTTGTTTTACAAGATTATACATTGGTATACATTATCCCACGGATGTGCTGGCAGGAATGCTGATCGGATTTGCAGCAGCGTTTGCCGCTATTTGGATCATGAAAAAGAGAGAACATTCCAGTGGTGAGAGTTCATAAAGTGAGCGATTAAGAGAAGAGCAGACATACTTCATTATTTGAAATATATCTGCTCTTATATTTTTATGATTCATTTATGCATTATATGAGTCGGACTTAATCGGTGGTTTCTGGTATAATTTGCGCTCAATAAATTTTTATACATCCAGTTTTATATTGGCAAGCAGAGAACCAAGGCTCGTTGAAGCAGATTCGTGAGACACAAACTCTTCTACGCTCTTATCAATTGCATCTGCTTCTGTATCAGCCATTTCTTCTTCCAATACGCGCATACTCAGACTGATTTTATTATCGTTGGTATTTAAAATCTTTGCCTTTACGCTTTGTCCAACTTTTAAAACTTCGCCCGGCTTTTTGATTCTTCTGGTACAGATTTGGGAAATATGCACCAGACCGCTTAAACCGTTGCCGATATTAACAAATGCGCCGTAAGGCATGAGGCTTTCTACCGTGCCTTCCACTACCGTGCCCGGCACCAGCATGGAAATCTTATGATTATGCTCTTCTTCTGCTTTTTCCCGTTCAATCACCTTTGCAGAAAGTACAAGCTTCTTCTGGCTCTGGTCAACAGTGATTACCCGAACTTCAATATCTTTTCCAAGCCATGGATTACAGTCTTCCACATAATCAAGGCTTAAGTGGGACGCAGGAATAAATCCGCGGATTCCTTCGAGATAAGCAATGACGCCGCTGGGAACAATGCCCTTGATACGGACTTTTAAATTTGTGCCTTCTTCCAAATACTGATTCAATTTTTCCCAAGCCAGCACATCATTTGCTTCTTTTCTGGAAAGTAAAAGATTGCCTTCACCATCATCCATACGGATAATCGTAGCTTCTAACGTATCTCCTACCTGAACGGATTCCATCAGGTTAAAGTCCGGATCACTGCTGATTTCCTCCGCTTTGATAATGCCGGGGGCATAATACTTCAGATCCAGTGTCACATCTTCTTCTGTAACTGCAATTACAGTGCCGGTAATAATATCTCCTTCGGATAATTTGCGGAAAGAAGCTTCCAGTTCATTCTTGTAATCATTCATGGATTCCGTTACCTGTGTTGTTGTTTCTTCTGCCATTTTACACACTCCTTCTTTTTGTATTTGCTATAAACCTATTATAGCATATAAGCGGTTTTTGAGGAACAAAATCGTATATTTTATAATAATTTTAGAATCAAAAACAAAAATTTTCATTATGAGGCATATTTTTCAAACTGGAGGAATATAATAGATATTAAAACAGAAGGAGAATAAATTAAAAGTTTAATTTGACAATTGATATGGAAACGGCTATAATAGCATCCATAAAAAATAAATGGCGCGGGGTGGAGCAGTCTGGAAGCTCGTCGGGCTCATAACCCGAAGGTCATAGGTTCAAATCCTATCCCCGCAATTTAAAAACATGATTGCAGATATTTTATCTGATGCAGTCATGTTTTTTTGTTCTTTAAAAAAATTTAAAAGTTATTCCATGTTTTTCTTAATGAAAAAAGGGTATGATTTTAGAAAAATAATGGGAGGATTTTGTATTTATTATGAAAGAAAACAGACAACGCAATCTGACAAGAGGGTTATTAGCAATATATCTTTTCGTTTTAACGTGGATTATTCTGTTCAAAATGCAGATTAATTTATCCTATATAGGCACTATGGGATACCGGAACATAAATCTGATTCCTTTTCAGGGCTCTGCAATAAAAAACGGAAAAATAGATTCTTCAGAAATTATATTAAATGTCCTTGCATTCGTTCCTTTTGGCGTCTATATCAGTATGTTAAAAGAAAACTGGAAATGGTTTCAAAAAGCCGCTCCGGTCTTTTTCTTTAGCTTTATATATGAAACCCTGCAATATATCCTTG
>CAYQRG010000107.1:0-2368 GCA_964419645.1 uncultured Eubacterium sp. | reverse complement strand
AGCGATATTACGGATCTGCTGGGAAATACTTTAGGCGGACTGATTGGAATTCTGCTTTTTTGGCTATTGTCAAAAATCCTGAAAGAGAATACAATAAAAGTCATAAATGTACTTGCTGTGATTGGCACAGTTTGTATGGTATTACTGATAGGAGTATTGATCATTGTAAATCTATAATCAGCTCAAAGGGGGAAATGAAAATGAATCCGATCGAACAATTTCTACAATGGGTAAAAGAATCTGAAAATATTGTATTTTTCGGGGGAGCAGGTGTATCTACAGAAAGTGGAATACCGGATTTTCGGAGTGTGGACGGATTGTATAATCAGGAATATGACTATCCGCCAGAGACGATTTTAAGTCATTCCTTTTATATGCGAAATACGGAGGAATTTTATCGTTTTTACCGGAATAAGATGCTCTGCCTGGATGCCAAACCAAATGCTGCTCATAGAAAACTGGCAGAATTGGAATCTGTGGGTAAATTAAAGGCAGTAATTACACAAAACATTGACGGATTGCATCAGGCGGCAGGGAGTAAAAAGGTTTTAGAGCTGCATGGCAGCGTGCATCGCAATTATTGCAGGAAATGCGGCAGTTTTTTTGATGCGGAATATATTTTGAACAGTACAGGTTGTCCTGTCTGTGATGCATGTGGCGGCAACATCAAACCGGATGTGGTTTTATATGAAGAAGGATTGGACAACGAAACCATGCGTCAGTCTATTTATTATATAGAACATGCAGATATGCTGATCATTGGGGGGACGTCTCTTGCTGTTTATCCGGCAGCAGGGCTGATTGACTATTATCGTGGAAATAAACTGGTACTCATCAACAAATCAGCCACGTCATTTGACAGCAGGGCAGACCTTCGGATTGAAGGAAAAATTGGAGAGATTTTTTCAAAAATTGAACTTTAATTTCGGCATGCCATTATGCCATTCGGCAGGAAAGAGGAAATTTATGCAGTTTGAAATAGGAGATATTATAAAATTGAAGAAAAAACATCCTTGCGGCAGTTTTGAATGGGAAGTACTCCGGGTAGGGGCAGATTTTCGTCTGAAATGCCAGGGATGTGGCCATCAAATTATGATTGCTCGCAAATTAGTTGAAAAAAATGTAAAAGAAATTAGAAAACCGCTTGATTCTGAATGAAAACTATGTTACGATATCTACTCGTGAAAACTATTATTCCTTGCTCTTTCCGAGGGAAACTTTGGGTATCTTTGATACTAGAAAATGAAGAAGAAAGGGCCAGAGACCAAAAGGAGGTACAATTGCATGAACAAATATGAATTAGCACTTGTTGTTAATGCAAAAATCGAAGACGATGCCAGAACTGCTACAGTTGAAAAAGCAAAAGAGTACATCACTCGTTTCGGCGGAACTGTAACAGAAGTTGAGGACTGGGGTAAGAAAAGATTAGCTTACGAAGTCCAGAAGATGAGAGAAGGCTTCTACTATTTTATCCAGTTCGATGCAGAAGCAGATGTTCCGGCACAGGTAGAACAGAGAGTTCGTATCATGGATAACGTTCTTCGTTTCTTATGCGTTAGAAAAGACGAGGCATAATCAGAAAAGAGGAAAATATGAATAAAGTAATTCTTATGGGCAGATTGACAAGAGATCCCGAAATCCGTTATTCACAGGGAGAGCAGTCAATCGCAGTAGCACGATATACACTGGCAGTTGACAGGAGGTTCCGTCGTGATAACGACCAGCAGACAGCAGATTTCATTGGATGCGTAGCATTCGGACGTCAGGGAGAATTTGCTGAGAAATATCTGCGCAAGGGAACTAAAATTGCAATCACCGGCAGAATCCAGACCGGCAGTTACACCAACAAAGACGGACAGAAAGTCTACACAACAGACGTCGTAGTTGAGGAACAGGAATTTGCAGAGAGCAAAGCAGCCAGTGAAAACAACGGGGGATTTACTCCGGTGGACAGACCTTCACCCAGCGTAGCAGCAGGAGACGGGTTTATGAATATTCCGGACGGAATTGATGAGGAGTTGCCCTTCAACTAATTAGTCAGGAGGTAAGAAAATGGCTTATAATAAAGATAGCAAAGACGGCGGTTCTTTTAAAAGAAGACCGATGCACAGAAGAAAAAAAGTTTGTGTATTTTGTGGAAAAGACAATGTAATCGATTATAAAGATACCAACAAATTAAAGAGATACATCTCTGAGAGAGGAAAGATCCTCCCGAGAAGAATCACAGGAAACTGTGCAAAACATCAGAGAGCTCTTACAGTTGCAATTAAAAGAGCTCGTCATATTGCATTAATGCCATATGTAACAGATTAAAAAGAACAAGACCAATTATTCAGAAGATGAATAGTTGGTCTTTTTTAATTTCATC
>CAYQRG010000106.1:4340-6751 GCA_964419645.1 uncultured Eubacterium sp. | reverse complement strand
TCCTCGTTCCTGTAATGACCTATACGGCAGAAGTGTTTTTTCATGGATATACAGGAACTTACTGGGAGCAGTATAGATTATTTTTCACAAAAGAAACTGATTTAACAGGATATCATGGAGGCTTTACTCCCGCGCATCTATGGTTTTTACTGTATTTGTTAGTTATTTTGTTGTCTTTCCCGGAATGGCTTTGCCAATATGTCCTGAATATAGGCGGAAAGAGCTTAGGGCAGTTTATGATACTGTTTTTGTTTGGATACTATATCCTTTCGGAAGAAAGCATGCTGCACAAACTAAAGCAATACCGGTATGTAAGTTTGGCTATTTGCATCCTGTCCGGCAGCCTATATACCTATCTGTATTGTTTTGAGAATTTCCGGAACATCTGGATAACCGGACTCTATATCTTTTTCGGTTGGATGGGCATTATTACCTTGCTTGGCATAGGGCAGGCAAAACTGAATTTTCACAACCGGATCAGCGTTTATTTCACCCAAGCGTCTTTCCCTGTTTATATTCTACATATGCCAATTCTGGTCGTGGCAGGTTTTTTCTCGGAATTACAAAGCAGAGATTATGAAATCATCTCACATAATTGCGCATACTATAAAGCCTTATGCAGCAGCGAAAGTACCTGTGCCAGATCTTCTACGCCCATCTGCCCCGGGGCAGACGCTTTTTTCGCAGCGCCGAATGTCAATGCAGAGCCAAACACTTCACCGCAAAGACGGCTGATTACGCCGGTGCCCGCCATAGACATCGTAATGATCGGACGGTCGGCATGTTCGCGGTACATTTCTTCTGTTGCTGCAAGCAAAGTTAAAACATCCTTTTTGTTCTGAGGCATCACGGCAATCTTAGGAATATCTGCGCCAAGTTCCTGCATTTTGCACAGCCTTCCAACAATATCGTCTTTATCCGGCGTCTTATCAAAATCGTGATTGGAAGCTACAACTTTAACGCCTGCTGCATGCGCTGTCTCAATAATCTCTTTCACAATCTCATCACCTGTAAAGACTTCTACGTCTATCAGATCCACATTTCCGGTCTGTGCCGCGGCTTTATTTAATTCGGCATAAGCTTTTGGATCAATGGACTTTTCGCCGCCTTCTTTGGATGTACGGAAAGTAAAGAGAATCGGAGTTTCTTTTAAGGCTGCTCGGAGTTCAGTTAAAACTTCTTTTACCTTTTCAACATCAAATACATCTTCAAACCAGTCCACGCGCCATTCTACGACATCCACCGGGATAGATTCAAAAGTTTTTGCTTCCGCAATAATATCATCTTTTGTAACGCCTACAATCGGAGTGCAGATTTTCGGAATGCCTTCCCCGATTATTATGTCTCTTACCTTTACGGGATTCATTTCAATACCTCCTGGTTTTATTTGGAAGATTTCTTCTAAAATATTTAACGAAAGCGCTCCGGTGAAACAATTGCCGGAGCGCTTTCCTTCTATATCTTATGGAAGGCTGTTTAAGCAGTCTTCTCATCCAGTTCTAAAAGTTTTTGTACAAGTTCTTCACAGATTTCAAGCTTATCTTTTCCGTCTGTCTCAATAATGATGTCTGCGGCTGCTTCATATTTTGGACGCCTTTTTTCCATCAGCTCGGAAATATAGGGGACATTTTTATTGTTCTCAAGAAGCGGTCTGTCATGGTTGTCCTTTACGCGGTTATAAATTGTCTCCGGTTTTGCTGTTAATAGAACCACTCTTCCGTTTTTCTTCATTTCCACAACGTTATTCTCACGCATCGGGACACCTCCGCCGCAGGATATCACAACATTGCTCTTTGATTGCATTTCAATCAGAAGATTCGTTTCTAAATTGCGGAAATATTCTTCTCCATGTACCTCAAATATTTCGGGAATGCTCATTCCTTCTCTTTCGGCAATGATACGGTCCATCTCCACCGTTTCCATGGCAAATACGGTACTCAGACAGTCCGATATGGTTGATTTCCCGCTTCCCATAAATCCGATGATGACGATATTGTAATTAAATAAATGATTCATGATTATTCACTATAGCTCCCTTTTCCTTTATCAATTTAAAGCAACAAAATCATTATAGCAACTCGTATGTTTGATTGCAATAGTTTTTCATAATGACCGATAGCAATAATTATAAAAAAAGGGAACAAACCATTTCTGATTCATTCCCTTTCAAATACGACTTATTTGGTGAACTCTGCCACCAGTTCCGCTACCTTGTCTACGCAGCCGCCACAATGGGTTCCTGCTCCGGTAGCCTCCTGAACTGCTTCTAATGTAGTATGACCAGCTTCTACAGCAGCCTTGATATCACCTGCGGTGACACCGCCACAAAAACATATTGTTTCATTCAAATCCATTTGCGTCACCTCTTAGCCGAAATATCTCTTTAACAGACCTGCAAAAGCTTTTCCATG
>CAYQRG010000106.1:0-4330 GCA_964419645.1 uncultured Eubacterium sp. | reverse complement strand
GTCACGAGCCATCTCATGAACCGTATCGTGAATTGCATCCAGATTCTGAGCCTTAGCTCTCTTAGCAAGATCCATCTTGCCAGCAGTAGCGCCATTCTCAGCAGCAACACGCATTTCCAGGTTCTTCTTGGTGCTGTCTGTTACAACTTCGCCTAACAGCTCTGCAAATTTAGCAGCATGCTCAGCCTCTTCCCAAGCAGCTTTCTCCCAGTATAAACCGATTTCCGGATATCCTTCTCTGTGAGCAACTCTAGCCATTGCAAGGTACATACCAACTTCTGAACATTCACCTTCGAAGTTAGCTCTTAAATCAGCAACGATGTCTTCGCTAACGCCTTTTGCAACGCCTACTACGTGCTCAGCAGCCCAAGTCATTTCGCCTTCTTCCTGCTTGTTGAATTTCTCAGCAGGTACACCGCACTGCGGACATTTCTCTGGCGGCTGATCTCCTTCGTGAACGTAACCACATACTGAACATACAAATTTTGCCATAATAATAATCTCCTTTTCTTTTATAAATTTTTATTTTTATTACATTCTGGACAAAGTCCAAAAAAATGTGTCTCGTGATTTGTAATGGAGCCCTGAAAATGCTTACCAGCCAGCTTATTGAGGTCTGTTTGTAAAGGCATATCAAGGTCTAAAACATTACTGCACTTTGTGCAGATAAAATGATAGTGGGGCTCGGTCTTTCCATCGTAGCGGTCTGGTCCGCTGCCAGAAGAAATTCGTAAGATTTCACCCCTGTCTGCCAAGGAATTCAAATTCCGGTAGACCGTTCCAAGGCTGATATTCGGAAAACTCTGCTTCATATCCAGATAAACCGTCTCCGCAGTGGGATGTGTCCGATGCGTATCTAGGTAGTGCTGGATGAATTCCCGATGCCTGCTGTATTTAAGCATTCGTATTTGTTCCACTCCTTATCAAAAGTAGTAATGATTCTTATTTTCAAAATTAATATAATATAACAAAAGGTGCTTGTCAACCATTTTTTGAAATTTTTAGCATATTTTACCATATGATGAATAAAATGCAGTAAAAGTATTAAATAGAGGAAATATGGCAGGATTACAGCGTTTTATTACCTATATTTATAGATACAAAAATGACGAAAAAATGGAAAATGCGGGGTTTGCAAAGATTGAAATCCGGGGCGGCGTATGTAGAATGGAAGTACATATCCGCAATCTCAATATGGAACAAACGGAAGCATCAGTTTATTTATTTGCAGAAAAAGAAAATATTATTCAGGGCGTTCCGGTTGGCAAAATTACATTCGCAAAAGGAAACGGAGATATCCGCTATGCATTTGAAACAAAAGAGCTTGGCAATTTCGGAATGACCATGGAAGATATGGAAGGAATATTTATTCCTCTCGAGGATTCTTTGTACCTTGCGAGCCGTTGGAAAGAAGGAAGCATCGAGCAAAATCGTTTTCGCATTATGGAAAAAATACAAAAACAGGAAGAAACGGCTCAAATATCAGAAGAAGCGGAAGCAGGGAAATCAGAGATAAAAGAATCAAACAAAACGGAAACAAACAGACAGCGTATGACCGGACAGAATGCAGCCAGACCGGAAATGCCAGAGCAAAATGCGATCAGACCGGGAACGACTGAGCAGAATGAGACCGGATCGGACATGGATAAATCAAAGATGAGCAGCCCAGAACCAACTAGCTCAAATAAAAATGCTTCCGAAATGAAGCAAACAGAAACAAATTCAACCCAACCGATCCAGGCCACAGAACTTCCATTGGAAGAATTTTTTGAAGAAAAAGGCTGGGAAGGAATTTTTCAAAAACTCCGCTTAAAACTGGAAATATTTTTCCCATTTGAAGGTCAGGAAATAGAATGCATCCGCATGCAGTTAAACGATTTGAAAGAATTTCCAAGAAAATACTGGTACATCGGAAACAACAGTTTTCTACTCCACGGATTTTTCAATTACAGACACATTATTTTCGGTGAAATGATGGAGAAAGGAGAGAAAAGATATTTGATCGGAGTGCCCGGCGTGTTTATGAATCAGGAGAGGGTAATGGCTGCTATGTTTGGATTCCCGGAATTTCGGACAGCAAAAAACACAGAATATAAAACAGGGAATTTCGGATACTGGTACCGATTTATCTGACGAGGGCAAACAGCATATGATCCTCCCATTTGCTGCGGATGCGAATGGATTTTTGGCAGATGCCTTCCAGTTCAAAATCCAGGGCAGTGAGCAGACGGATAGATGAAATATTTTCTTTCATTACAAATGCCTCAATGCGGTGCAGGTTTAATTCATGAAACATTAGGGAAATACCGAAAGACATAGCTTCTCTGGCATAGCCCCTATGCCAGAAATCGGGATCGAATTTGTAACCGGTTTCGCATCGGTCATAAATAGAATGTACAATATTATAAAAACAGATTGTGCCGATAATGCGATCCGTATTCTGTTTCTCATAGATCCAGAAACGGAAACACTGTTCCCGCAAAGCCAGATTATATTCATGGAAAAGAATTTTTTTCTGATAAGCTTTTGTATAAAAATCAGCAGACCGCGTCGCCTCGTACTGTTCGAAGAGGACGCGGTTTTTTGTGTAAAAATTTAGAACCTGTTCCGTGAATCTGCCAGAAGGTGGTAATAATTTTAAAATAAGATGTTGTGTTTCGTATTCAAATCGCATGGATCATTCCTTCTTATTTCGTTCGTAATATGCTATAATCAGTTACATAATAGTATACTATATCGGGGAAAATATGGAAAGGAAAAGATATGAGGGATTTGGATCAGAAATATATGAAAGCGGCAATGAAAGAAGCCAAAAAAGCATATAACTTAAATGAGGTCCCCATCGGATGTGTCATCGTTCGGGAGGGAAAGATTATTGCCAGAGGATATAACAGAAGAAATACAGACAAAAATACCCTTGCCCATGCTGAGCTGACGGCAATCAAAAAAGCAAGCAAAAAATGCGGAGACTGGCGGCTTGAAGATTGTACGATGTATGTGACGTTAGAACCCTGTCAGATGTGTGCCGGAGCCATTGTCCAGTCCAGAATGCAAAAAGTAGTGATTGCCGCCATGAATCCCAAAGCAGGCTGTGCCGGTTCTGTTTTAAATCTGCTGCAGATGCCGGGCTTTAATCATCAGGTTGAAATTGTAACCGGCGTATTGGAGGAAGAATGCAGCGCTATGCTCAGCAGCTTTTTTGCAGAGCTTAGAGAGAAGAAAAAGAAAAATTTATAGAATCTTAACAAAACCACAATATAAAATAAAGATAAAATAGAGCTTTTCTCTGTATAATAGAATCCGTAAGCAACAGTGAAAGTATCTGATGTTGCACCAGTGATAGAAAGGCGGTTTTGGATATGTCAGCGCGAAACGGAGAATTGCAGATGATATCTGTAGAGAGAGAAGCATATTTTTCATCAGAAAGAATCAAACGCAGCAGAAGCAGAGAGTATCGTAAAAGCGGAACACTCCGAAGAAAACGGAGGAGAAGGAGGATGCTTAGGCAGCTTGCTTTCTGCATATTTGGAATTTGCTTAGTGGCAGTGATTGGAATCTGTTTTGTAACAAACTGGTTTACAAAAATTTCACCCACCATGCAGAAAGCAGAAATAAAAGATATCGAAGAAATGGCAAAGAGTGAAAATTATCCGGAAGAATTGCTGGAATTATTAGAGCAGAATGAGGAGACAGGGGATTTTGTAAAAAATTATTCCAACCGTGCAGAATACCAGGGAAAAGAAATTGATCTGTCAGGAGATTTTGAAGCCGGCAGCGTGCCGCTTTTGATGCAGTGGGACAAGCGGTGGGGATATGATTTCTACGGAGATTCCATGATCGGCCTTGCCGGATGCGGACCAACCTGTATGACAATGGCATATCTGTATTATACGGGGGATACCACGATGAATCCCCGGAAAATGGCTGAATTTGCACAAAATGGCGGATACCATACCGAAGAAGGGACAAGCTGGGATTTCTGGACAGGAGGAGCAGCGGAACTGGGACTGAGCGGAGAGATGATCTCTCTGAATGAATCAGCTATGAAAAGCGTATTAGATACGGGAGGACTTCTGGTATGCAGCATGTCTCCCGGAGATTTTACCACAAAAGGACATTTTATTCTGATACGGGGCTATGATGAACATGGATTTTTCGTCAATGATCCCAATCGAAAGGGCAACAGTGAAAAGCAGTGGGATTTTAAAACACTATCTCCCCAGATTAAAAATTTGTGGGGGATATATACATTATGAGCCCGCTCCGAAGGAGTGTGTCATATTGGGATGCCCGGAGGTATAGACTCTAATGCATATAAAAATACCGTGTA
>CAYQRG010000105.1:0-6810 GCA_964419645.1 uncultured Eubacterium sp. | reverse complement strand
TTTCCTCCCGGAGGATTTTCATCTGTATAGGAGCCTGTTTTCACAGTTGCAATCTTCTTTGCTGCTGCGTTTCCATCCTGACGGTAGATATCATAAGAAGTTGCATTTGCCACTGTTGAAAACGTAATGGATACGCCGGTTATTGTGCTGACAGCTTTTACATTTTTGGGAGCGCTTAATACTCCTCTTTCGACAATAATAATGTCTTTTAATTTGGACATGGCAGCTTGAAGCTCATCTGTCAAATTTTTCAACTGATTGGCATCTGCAGTGTCTTTTTCTCCAAGCGCCTTCTGATATGCTGTCATAAAAGCACTCCATGCCGCATCTGAAACATGTGCAGGGCGTCCTTCCTCAATAATTTTTTCAGCAGATGCAATCTCTTCATTCAAATCTTCCATTGCCCAATCTACTCTTTCTACAATAACCTTACAAGACGCCGTCTTAGATCCGTCTTCTGTCTTTACAGTAATCACAGCCTCACCATTCTTTTTGCCTGTTACCAAAGCCATAAGACCACTGCCGCTTACGAAAACAACATCCGGATCAGAGCTTTCAAAAACAACATTCTGATTGTAAGCTTCTACAGGAGAAATACTTGCTGTAATAAATGCATGCGACTGCTCAACATTCAAATGTAAAGTCGTCATATCCAGGCTTACACTTTCAACCGGTATCTTCACAACCGTCTGATCTACAGGCTCAATCACAAACTTATCAATAACAGGCCCTCCCTTACCAGATGCTGTAAATACCAATTCGCCGGCTCCTGCCTGTGTCACCTCTATCGAAAGTTCCTGTGTGTAGAACTGATTTTGATTCCCGTCACCGTGTACGTCCTGATTTCCTGAGGTAATATTTGTTCCGCTCCATTCAAAAGCATTTGGATTGCTTGAACCTCTGCCGCTGCGGTAAGTTGCCATCACTTTATAAGTACCTGCTTTAGCAGCTGTAAAAGGAAGTTTAATCCGATTGCCATTTTCGAACCAATTCACTTCTTTTCCATTGCTTGCGTCTGCTCTTTCTGTAATACGCACATATTGATTTGCATTTACAACGTCAGAAGCATCCAAGAGAAACAGTTCCGCTTCTAATGTCTTAACTTCCTCGCCTACCGGAAATACAAACGGATCATCCGCAGTATATGTCTCTCTTACCTGCAGCGCATTCTTTGCCTCCCGCAAATCCAGCATAGCTTTGACAATATCCGACACCGGAATTAAATCTCCCGCTTTTAGATAGGCATCTAACTTTAAAGTCTTCTCCTGCACCGCCTGCATGGTACTGCCTACGTACAGTTCCTCATTCAATGATTTACATTCTTCTACCAGATCCCTCGCTTCTGTTAACCGTTCCGGATCATCCATATCACGAATGGTAACATTTATCTTCGTATTGAATCCCAAAAAGCCTCCGCCTGTTACATTTGTCAAATCAACAGAAAATCCAAGATCTCCCTTGACTCCCAAATCTCTTTTTGTTGTAATCGGAATCTTCTTTTCGGTTTCTCCATCTGCAAAAACAATATCTCCTCCGATTCCGTCCACATCATAATTTCCCTGTACGGCGGAACCCGGATTGTTTTCATACGTAACGGTAATCGTTCCGCTGCTTCCTCCTACACGCCGGATCACAACTTCCTCTACAGAATCCTCTTCCATCGTTAAAGTCTTTATATCAAACTGAATGACGCCTTTTTGTTCGTTATTTAATACTGCTGCTGCATTCAGTCCAACGGTTCCTGTGTTTCTTATTTCTAATGTATGGTCCCCTACATCTAAATCAGGGGATACATAAATAATCTGAGCAGTAGCTCTAGTCGAACCCTGTGTATTAATAGAATCCACTTTCGTTCCGTCAATATAAATATCTGCTGTTCCATGGCCAGGATCTACCGTTCCAAATAACCATACCTTATGCCCTGTAAACTTCAGCGTTGCCGTTGCTCCGCTTCCGGCATATGTATTTACACCACCGATAAACTGATTTCCTGTCGTATTTGTCCACCCATTAGAAAAGGTAAACCCTGATCCATCGCTTATATCTGTATCCGTTACAAGAATTGACTCCAAGCCATCCGGAATCGGAGAGGGAATCTCAAAGCCCTCTGATGCCTTATATACACCTACTTCACTAATCAACGGCACTTCATAAGAATCTGTAATCGTAATACGGATCTTATCAGCCCTTACTGCTTCCTGGCGGCAGATTCTCTTTGCGCCGATGGTTGTTCCTGTTTCAAACTCCTGCCATGCGCCATCTCCCAGCTTATATTCCACACGAAAGCTTTTGATTCTCTGTCCAAACAAAATCGCTTCTTCCATCGTCACCATATCGAAACGTTTGACGCCTCCCAAATCCAATGTCAGACTGCCTGTTTTGCTTCCGTCATTCATCGTCCAGTAAGTATCGTCACTTCCGTCTAATACATTTGCCGGTGAAAATCTGGTATCATTTCCTCTTACTTCTGTTGCAGTTACTGTTGCATTTTCTGCAAGATTTGTCTTAAAACTCTCTTTTATGTTGTCTCCGAATTCTTTCACACGGTCAAGAATTTCCTGATCCACCCTTCCATCTGTATTCGGCGGCACATTCAAAAGCAGCACTGCATTATGTCCGACAGAATTAAAATACATATTAGAAAGCTCACTAATGGTTTTGGGCGTCTTTTTGTTGGTTCCCCAGAACCATCCGCTTGTAATACGAGCATCCGCTTCCGGAACTGTCCATTTATTTCCTTCCGCTACTCCCTTTGTATACGTACCTATGTTATTACTGTTAATCGTATTATTCTCATAATTCACCTGAGATTTTGACCAGGTCTCCTCATTGGCCAGACCTTGTTCATTTCCAATCCATCTTACTGTCGTATAAGCCTCCGCTCCAAACAACAGGCAGTCATCATCAAATCCAGCCGCTTTTCCTTCGTATTCCTGAATGGTACTAAACCATCGCTGAAAGTCATAATTCTGAGCGTTTGCACCGCTTCCTTTGGCTCCGTCCATCCAGACTTCTACAAAATGTCCGGCATTGCCGTATTTCTCATTGCTGAGGATTTCTTCCAGCTGATTATCATAATAATCATTGTAATCAAACTCATCTAACTCATATACTTCTTCCCAGGATTTGTTGTTTAACGGCTGGCCATTGGAGCCGCAAAGAGCATTGCCCTCTGCATCATAATATCCATAACTTTTCTCATGAATATCCCATGGAGACAGATACAGTCCCATATCCATATCATATTTTGTACATGCAGCGGAAACATCTGCCAGGACATCTCCCTCACCGTCCTGATAACCGGCTGCTGCCACATCATACTCTGTCCACTGACTGTTAAAGATACAAAAGCCATCGTGATGTTTCGCCGTGATAATCAACTTTTTAAAACCGGCATCTTTTAATGTGCGCACCATCGTATCTGCGTCAAAATCTTTGACCAGTTTAAAAATTTCACTTGGCGCCGAATCGCCATAATGTTCTCCCCATTCAACTCCGCTATACGTATTCGGTCCAAAATGACAAAACGCCGCAAGTTCATCTTTCTGATATTTGTATTGATTCGGACTCGGCAACGCTCCCCAAGTCTCAGGCTCTTCTGTCTCTTTGTCCGACAAATCTGCCGCTCCCACAGAAGCCTCTTCTGCCCAAACCGGCAGGCTGACATTTGCACTCATTCCCAAAATCATAGAAGCTGACAGCAAGCCTGCAGCAAGCTTTTGCATTCGTTTCTTCATAAAATATATCTCCTCCATTCATCTTTATAACACTTTTGTTTATAACACACTAGTCGAATCTTATTTTACTATAATTTTTATGCAGTTTCAACAATAAATCCTAATTTGTTCGGCAACGCAGCAAAACTACCTCTTCATTTTCTGCAGCATCTCTTTGTCCTTTGGGCTGACGCGAAATGACTCCCGCATTTTCTGTATCGCCTTATTGTAAGTCCAGTCATCTAACTGATTGTCCAAAAGAAATGCATAAGTCTCTTTGGGATATTTTGCATAGGCGGTTGCAACACACCAGGCAATCCCCATTTTCGTATAATAGGCATCATAAGAAAGTTTGTTTAAAAGCTCTAATACCGGACAAATATAATCATCCGTCAGAAAATGACTCATCAAAAGAACGGCTGCCATACGTTTGGAATATTCTTTTTGTTCCTCTACATAAGGCATCAGCCAGTCAAATACCCGCTCCCTGTGCTTTCTGGCAATGGAAAAGGTCTGGCAGAACCCATCGTTTACACACCAGTCCTGAATACCCGGAACAAAGCGGTCTGCATAGGAAAGAATGGTCTCTATATCATCTCTGGCATATCCAAGCACAAATGCCTGTAACATCTGTTCCTCAAAATAATCATTTGGACACTGTTCCAAAAATTCCCGGTAATCTTCCTTTGCAATCTCCTTTGCCAGCTTCCGAAGATCCGGCACTCTTGCACCTAAGATCGGCTTTGCCCCCGGAATAATTGTGCTGCTGCGCTTTGCGTTTTTTTCTTCTGCCAGCTCCATAAGTCTTTTGTTTACTTCTGTAATCGTCATACTATCCTCCCGGACTTCCAGTCGTTCACTCCGTACACTGCTTTCTCTTTGATCGTCAAATCCGCTTTCTGCAAAAGATCCGGTCGGTATTTTTTCGTGCGCAGAATAGACTGCTCTCTGCGCCAGGCTTCAATCTTACGGTGATCTCCTGACATCAGCACATCCGGCACTTTCTTTTCATTCCATTTATAAGGCCTGGAATACTGCGGATATTCTAACAGATTGCCCTCAAATGATTCTGCCATGCCGGAAGCTTCATTTGTCAAAACCCCCGGAACCATTCGGGAAATAGCGTCAATCATTACCATTGCCGGCAGCTCTCCCCCTGTTAAAACATAATCCCCAATGGAAACGTAATCCGTCACGATTTCCTCTAACACACGCTCATCTACACCTTCATAGTGGCCGCAGAGAAACACCAAATCCTGCTCTACTGCAAACTCCTTTGCCATGGTTTGTATAAATGTCGGCCCCTGGGGCGTTAAATATATGGTTCTCGGACGATAACCGATTTTCTCTGTAACTGCAAGATACGCATCATAAATCGGCTGCGCCTGCATCACCATGCCTGCGCCGCCGCCGTATGGATAGTCATCTGTTTTCTGATGCTTATCCTTTGTATAATCTCTGATATTTACCGTCTGAATTCTGATTATCCCTTTTTCTTTTGCTCTTCCGATAATGCTGGTATTTAAAGCCTGCTCCACCATTTCCGGAAATAAGGTAAGAATATAAAAATTCATCTCAATTCTCCTGCTGTACAATTCCTTCTTCTGTTACAACAATTCCCGAAGCAGAGTGTTCCTGCATAAATTCAAAAATACGCTGTTTTTCTTTTTCTTCTGTGACCAGTTCTGTCCTGATATTTTTCTGAATACAGGGAATAAACCCTAACGTCACTTCTCCCTTTTCATCAATCGTCACTTTGGCAAGCCCCGTATCCAAGGTACTGCTGCTAAACCAGAAATTACCTAGGCTGTAGATCACCGGTACTCCTTCAATCATATCAAATCCCTGCAGACAGTGGGTATGTCCTCCGATAATGGCATCTGCGCCTGCATCCACAAATTCCTTTGCCAGATTGTACTGATCTCTGCCGTAATTGCTGTCTCCTTCTGTTCCCCAATGTACCACTGCTATTACAATATCACTGTTCTTTTTGGCTTCTTGAATTACTTTGACAAACTTGTCCGCCACAAGGGTTTTTAAAACGCCGGGTGTAGTTTCGGTGGCTTCTTTTGTGTAATTTAAAGAACGCTCGATCTGAGTTGCCGCTACAATCGCTATTTTTCTTCCATTGCAGATAAAATAGACGGGTTTCGACGCCTCTTCGATATTGCTTCCTGCTCCCACATGGGGGATTCCTGCTTCATCTAAGGTATCAATCGTATCCAAAAGCGCATCCGGTCCAAAATCATATACATGATTATTAGCCAGATTGACGATATCTGTCCCAAAAGCATTTAACAGTTCCACTCTCGAAGGGTCTGCCCGAAAAGTATAGGCTTTGCCTTTTAGGGGGGCTCCCCTTTTGCTGTAGGTAAATTCATTGTTAATGACCATAACATCTGTATCCACCATAAGCTGCAACAGATCTTCCGAAAAACAGTCATAAATACCATTGGCGCAGGCATCCATATGCCTTGTCGTCACATATCCTTCTGCAAAATTGACATCTCCGGAAAATGCAAAGGTTGTCTCCTTAGACGACGCACATACCTGCCAAATTACATTTTCCAGCTGGTACGTCTGAATTCCGGTCTGTTCACAATACATAAGCCACAGAACATGAATGGAATTTCCGGTCAGTTCGTACCAGAGATTTAGATCCTGCCTGTCCTCTTCTATGGCTTCTGCAATTTTTTGGATACAATCATCGCCGTATTCTGCAGCAATCCATGCCAGAAAGGTATGATCCGGCAGGTGATACCCGATAAATTCCTTTGTACAGGATTCTAAAATAATATCATATGCATCCTCCAAATCTGCGCTGTCTGTCTGCTCACTTTCTACCTTCTTCTGCTCTGCAGCCGGCTGGGCAATCTCTTCTTCTGCTATTTCCTGTTCCTCTGTCTGGCCTGTCTGTTGAATCGAAGCTATAAATTCTTCCATTTCTTTTCTAACGCCGCATCCACTCAAACAAAAAGACAGATACAGACAAATTGCCAGAATAACAATTCCGGCACTGTATTTTCGTCGCATAAAACACTTCCTCATCCGTAACATTTTCAATAGTATACCATTATTTTATTATATAATCCAG
>CAYQRG010000104.1:0-6815 GCA_964419645.1 uncultured Eubacterium sp. | reverse complement strand
CGACAATTCAAGGAAAACTGGCACAGCAGATTATTAAGGACACATATGATTTGAGTTTTGTTTCATTACCTCAGGGTTATGATGAAAATGCGTTAGAAGATGCTTTAGAAAAGAATATAACTCAATTTCTGCTGGAACTTGGAACAGGTTTTGCATTTGTCGGAAGACAGAAAGAAATTGTTGTTTCCGGAAAAACGAGAAAGATTGATATGCTGTTTTATCATATTCATCTGAAATGTTATGTGGTGATAGAATTAAAAGCAACTTCTTTTGAGCCGGAGTTTGCAGGGAAATTGAATTTTTATGTCAATGCCGTCAATGAATTGATTAGGACACCAGATGAGAATCCTACAATTGGATTGTTGATTTGCAAGGATAAGGATCAGACTGAAGTACAATGGGCATTTCAAGGAATTCAGACACCAATGGGGGTAGCTTCTTACGACAAGGTTAAATTACAAGAAATCCAAGCGCAACTGCCTACCGCAGAGCAGATTCAGCAGAGGATTGATTTGGCGGAGGAAGAGTACCGTTTAAGAATAAAGGAATAGTGACGCGGAAAGGAAAAAGCGCGCATGATAAGAAAATTTCAAAGTATATATTGTTTGATCGGCATATTTGTTATGCTGGGACTGACAGCCTGCGGCCAGACAGAGTTATATAAAAGGGAAAAATTAAAGACAGAGTGGACTTCTTCTGAATCGTCAGCTTTAGATACAGAAATATATGAAGAAATCAACGACCAGAAACTAGAATCAGAAACAGTAGAAGAAATCACGGAGGAAACTTCTTATATTGTAAAAGAAGGCGATACCATAGAGAGCCGAATCTGCGTACCGGAAGGATACACCCGTATCCCTGCCGAAGAAGGCAGTCTGGCAGCTTTTTTGAGAAACTATCCTCTGAAGGAAGATCAAAGTCCGGTACTTTTATATAACGGAGCACAGAAATGGAATCAGAATGCGCATATTGCAGTGACAAAACTTCCTCTAGAGGCAGAGGATCTGCAGCAGTGTGCCGATTCTGTGATGCGGATGTATGCAGAATATTTTTGGCAGACGGGGCAGTATGAGCGGATTGCATTTCATTTTGTCAACGGTTTTCTGGCAGAGTATGTAAAATGGCGGGAAGGATATCGGATTTCGGTCAACGGCAATGAAGTTGCATGGGTGAAAACAGAGTCCTATGACGATTCCTACGAAGCCTTTGTTTCTTATTTGCGAATGGTGTTTGCTTATGCCGGAACCCTTTCTATGGAAGGGGAGGCACAGGAGATTCCTCTTTCGCAGGTTACGGCGGGGGATGTGTTTTTAAAAGGCGCAAGTCCGGGGCATGTGGTTATGATTCTGGATATCTGTGAAAATGCAGACGGGAAAAAGGCTTTTCTGCTGGGACAGGGGTATATGCCGGCGCAGGAATTTCATGTTTTGAAAAATCCTCTTCATGAAGAGAATCCGTGGTATTATGAGGAGGAAATTACATATCCCTTTGTGACGCCGGAATATACTTTTTCAGAGGGCAGTCTGAAGCATTTGGAGTATTGAAAAGGAGACATTATGATAAGAAATATTATATTTGATATGGGAAATGTACTGCTGCGTTATAATCCGGAAGTTCCTCTGGATTTATACTGTCAGACAGAAGAGGAAAAAGATGTGATCCGCAGAGAACTTTTCGGCGGACCGGAATGGGTGCAGGGAGATCTTGGCCTGATTACCAATGAAGAAAAATATGACAAAATCCGCTCCCGAATACCGGAGACCATGCATCCGGCATTAAAGAGATGTGTGTATGGATGGAGCGTCTGCATGAAGCCGATTCCCGGCGCATTTGCCTTTTGTGAGTATGCAAAGGAAAAGGGGTATCGCCTGTTTGTGCTCTCAAATGCCAGTGATGAATTTTATGAATATTTTCCGAGGCTTATGCCACTTGATTATTTTGACGGCATTGTAGTATCTTCTGATTTACATAAGATCAAACCGGATATTGAGATTTTTGAATATCTGTTGGACACCTATCATTTGGTGCCGGAGGAATGCCTGTTTATCGATGATATGGAACCAAACGTAAAAGGAGCCAGACAGACCGGGATGCAGGGAGAAGTGTTTTTGGGAGATTTTGAAACAATAAAGGAGAAATATCATCTATACCAAAGAACAGGAGATTGACTATGGAATTAAACCAAATCAGAGAAGAAATTGATCAGGTTGACAAAAGGCTGCGGGAATTATTTTTGCAGCGTATGGAGCTGGCTGGTCAGGTTGCAGAGGCGAAGGTTAAGACAAAAGCCGATGTATATGTACCAAAACGGGAGCAGGAGATCTTATGTGCCAGGACAGAAGGCGTCAAAGAAGAATTTTTGCCAGAATGCAGAGCTTTTTTTGAACAGATGATGGAAATCAGCAGAACCTATCAGTATTCCAAAATGACGGAAGAAAATGAGCTTTTAAAAGAACTTCCCCAGAGCGAAGGAGTGATAAAGATTTGTTTTTCCTGTCAGAGGGAAAGTCGCTGGTTGTCTATTTTTATCAATGCAGCAGTACTGGCAGGATTGCATTTGGAAAAGTTGGAGACCGAACAACGATCAGGGGGCATGGAGTGTAATCTGTGGTTGTCCGGAGATTTTTCAAAGACCTTGTCAAGGGCAGTTGTTTTGCAGATGTTAAAAGAAAATGAAACGTCTGTTTTTGCTTTTATTTCCTGATAGAATATAGTACAATATAGGAATAGGATTATGGAAGGAGAAAGAATATGAGAAAACGTATTTTAGCACTTTTATTGTCCTCTGCATTGTTGTTTGGCGGAATGGCAGAAAGCATTACGGCAAAAGAGATATCTGCGGAAAATAATATTGCGACGGAGGCAGGAGAAGAAGTAGAAGAAATATCAGAAGATTCTGAAACAGAAGAACTCTTGGAGGGAAAAGAACCGGTATCAGAGACAGCAAATGAATTAGAAGAACAAAGTCTTGGTTTTATGCCTACAGGCTATCGGAGGCCGGTTAGTGTTGATCTAAAACCGGAGGATATTACAGAAGTCTATGACGAAGCAGAAATGCAGACTTTTTTGAAAGGCTCTGCAAGATATCGTGCTGTATGGGATACTTATTCCACGAATTATTATTATAATTTTCTGCGTCCGGAAGAAAAAGATCTATGGGATAAACTGGACAATATGTGTTATGCTTATCTGACAGGAACGGAATCCCTTACAAACAGAATCAGTTATTATGACCGTCAAACAGGGAGGACTATTTATTATTATAGAACGAAATCTATTCCTTATGACAGCAGATTATCTGAATTACAAGCAGATAATGTAATTCTGTTATTTTATTTTTCCAATCCTCAGTATTATTTTCTGGAATCATTTATGGGAACCAATTATGGATATGCCAATTTGTCAGTCAATGCATCTTTTGCAAATGGGGCATCCAGACAGGCAGCAACGAAAGCAATAGAGTCAGAAATTCAAAGCTGGCTGACACAGATCAACCAGGAGGAAACCGATTGGGCAAAAGAGAAAAAGATACATGATATGATCTGTGAAAAAGTAATTTACGATCCGTATTATAATACGATTTCTTCCAATCCATATAACCAGACCATATACAGTGTGTTCTGTACAAATTCAACTGTATGTGCCGGATATTCTCAGGCGATGCAGTTATTATGTAATGCGGTGGGGATTGATTGCGGTGTTGTGACCAGTGAGGAACATGAATGGAACATCGTGCGTTTGAATGGCGCATGGTATTATGTAGACTGTACCTGGAATGATGAGGATAATGGTTACAGTTACCGATATTTTAATAGAAGCAGCCAGTTTTTTATGAGTGAGCGTCCGGCCTATGTAGAACAGCATACACCGGAGCTAATCTGGAATGGACGACTGCCTCTTTTGACGTATGATTCCGGCGCTACAGATGATGATCCGGGAACGATTCATGAAATTATAGGAGAAATAGGAGCGCCGGTCATTTCCTGTCCCGGCAGCGTTGTTACCATTACAGCTCCTGCAGGAGGCATTGTTTATTATACGACGAATGGAGGAGAACCCTCCTGCGCATTTACAAAAGCAACCCGGTATACAGGACCGTTCCCGCTCTATGGAAATACAACGGTAAAAGCCATAGTAGTATCAAACGGATATCTGGACAGTACTGTGGTCTCCCAGACCATAACGCCTTTGTATCGGATTACATTCCGGGCAAACGGAGGCTACATCGGAAGTTCTAATGTAACTTCTCTTTCCAGAAGCGGATTGCTGTATTGTACCCTCGTAGGGACACTCCCAAATCCAAAGAGAAGTGGATATGCATTTGACGGCTGGTACACAGATCTTTATGGAGGAAGTAAGATCAGTGCAGCTACCAAAATTACAGCCGACAGCGATTATTATGCAAGGTGGACCAAAATAAATCCCAAGAAAGTAACGCTTTCCTCTGCCAAAAACAAATCGAAACGGTCAATTAAGATCCAGATTAAAAAGGTCAGTACAGCGGGTGGTTATCAGATCCGGTATTCTACGAAGAAGAGTATGAAATCCTCTAAGAAAATAGAAATATCAGGAAACACTTACACCATTCAGAAATTAAAGAAGAAAAAAACCTATTATGTACAGGCTCGTATGTATCAGGTTGATTCCGTTTCCGGAAAGAAAAAGTACGGAGCTTGGAGTAAAGCAAAATCAGTGAAAATTCAAAAGTAAAATATGAGTACAAAATTAAAAAAATATGGAAACTTAAGTGGTCTGATCCTGTTTCCCATTGTGCATTTTTATTTGCTGGAAGCATATACTCACAATGGATTTACAGAGGTCAGGCCCTGGTCACAGCTTTTTAATATCCTGCTGTTTGAACTGGCAGCATGGATTTTGATATTTTTATTCCGGAGTGTAAAGTGGGCGCTGCGGGCAGAGGGGATTTGTGCAATGGTAATTGGCCTGGTTAATTACTATGTATACACATTTCGTTCTCTGCCTTTTGTGCCGTGGGATGTTTTTTCTATTGGTACGGCTTTTAGCGTGGTAGATCAGTATCAGTTTATGCCCACATTTCAGGTGGCGGCAGTTCTGGTGGGATTTGGAATTGTCTTGTACCTGGAAGGATTTCTGGAAGTGGATTTTAAAAAATGGAAATGGTATATGACGCTGTCTGCCGCTGTTGCAGCGGCGCTTTGTCTGGGAGCATTTTCCGGCGTATTGCAGGAAGAGGATTTTCAGAACCGTCATAGGATGTACAACAAGCTGTTTACTCCTGTTTATATGTGGCAGGTGAATGGATTTGCCTTGACTATGGTTATGGAACTTCCCTACTTGTCAGTAGAGAAACCGGCAGGATACCAAACCGAAAAAGCAAAGGATATGCTGGCATCTTACGAATCTTCCGGAAAAAACGATTCCGAAAAAGACGCTGCCGAGGATGCAATGCCCAATATCATTGTCATTATGGATGAGGCATTTTCAGATCTTTCTGTGCTGGGAGATTTTCAAACGAATCAGGATTATATGCCTTATGTCCGCCATTTGTTTACGGAAGCTGACAATACCATTACCGGATATCTGAACGTATCTGTCTGCGGCGGCAATACGGCAAATACAGAGTTTGAATTTTTGACAGGAAATACGATGGCATTTCTGCCCCAGGGGAGTATTCCTTATCAGCAGTACATTCATGATAGTATTCCGGCTCTGCCTTCTTATCTGAGGGAGCTGGGATATGAAACTTACGGGATGCATCCGTATCTGGCTCATGGCTGGGAGAGGGATGAAGTATATCCCCTTTTGGGATTTTCCCATACGAAGTTTATGGAAGACTATCAGAACAGGGATTATGTCCGCAAGTATATCAGCGACAAATCCTGCATGGATGAGATTATCGACACTTATGAGAAAAAAGATGCAGGAAAACCGCTGTTTCTATTTCAGGTGACCATGCAGAATCACGGCTCCTATCAGGATGCACATGAAAATTTCACCCCGGATATTACTGTGGAAGGAGCGTCTTCTTATTCTCTTTCTTCTTACCTGTCTCTGGTCAAAAAGACGGATGAAGCTTTGGAATATCTGATTTCCTATTTTTCCCAGGAAGAGGAGCCTGTTATGGTGGTATTTTTCGGGGATCATCAGCCGAATGACGTGGTGGCACAACCTATCTGGCAGTTGCATGGGAAGAGTTATCGCTCTTTATCAGAAGAAGATACTTTTCTTCGTTATCAGGTACCGTATCTGATCTGGACCAATTATGATAGTCAGACTGTTCGCCATGCAGATACCAGCGCCAATTATCTGGGAGCAAAGGTACTAGAGGCGGCAGGTTTAAAGCTGCCGGCTTATCAGAACTTTCTTCTGGAATTGTCCAAAAGCTATCCGGTTGTATCTGCCGCAGGAATTTTGAAAGAAACAGATGCCAAAATGGATTTGGAGGAATATAAGAAATTGCAGTATTATCAGCTTTTTGATATGCAGGAGGAAAAATAAAAATGAATCGTCCAATATTAAAAAGAAAGATTTTTCTACCTGAAGACCGGCGAGGTGGCGGAGTACGGTTATGACAAGCTGGTCATTGCTACTGGGGCTTCTCCTTTTGTGCCGCCCATCCAGGGATTGGACCTGAAAAATGTGTTTGTGATGCGCACTCCTGACGACGCGATCGGCCTGCGGGCCGCGGTGGAGGCCGGTGAGATCAAGCGGGCTGTGGTCGCGGGCGGCGGATTCATCGGTCTGGAGGTGGCGGAGAATCTGGCCGCCAAGGGCGTACGGACGACCGTGATCGATTTCGCGCCTCATGTGCTGCCCAACTTCCTGGACCCCGA
>CAYQRG010000103.1:0-6857 GCA_964419645.1 uncultured Eubacterium sp. | reverse complement strand
CTACTCGCTGCGCCGCCCGCATGTCGCTGTAAGCGACTATATTCCTTATGCGGGCGTGTGCATAAAAAAGCCAGACATATCCTTCATCGATATGTCCGGCTCTTTTTATTTTTTACATCATTTATACCGGATAAGCTCCTGTTTTTGTATCAGCAACAGATGCATCCACACCTTTCTGCTGTGCTTCACGGTATTTAAAGAAATCGGTAGCAACCTGCGGGAACAATGCATAGGATAATACATCTTCATCCTGCTGTTTCCACTGCTTCATCTCTGCCTCGATCTTGTCTAATTCCGGCTCTAACAAATCTGCATATCTGCAGGTAATTGCATTCTTCTTATCTTCACCGAGAACTTTATCTACAACCTCCGGATTGAATGGTTTTACGGTCTGGCCGTATTTGCCAAGCAATACGTCTTTTGTTTCTTTTGTTGCAACTTTGTAACGCTCGCCCATTAATACGTTAAATACAGCCTGTGTACCTACGATCTGGGAAGACGGTGTTACAAGAGGCGGCTCACCAAGGTCTTTACGCACTCTTGGGATCTCCTTTAATACTTCTTCGTATTTGTCCTCTGCATTCTGCTCTTTCAACTGGGATACCATGTTGGATAACATACCGCCCGGTACCTGATATAACAATGTCTTGATATTTACACCGAGTACTTTCGGATTCATCAGGCCGCTCTCTAACGCTTCTTCACGCAGCGGACGGAAGTAGTCTGCAATCTCAGCAAGGAGATTCTGATCCAGTCCGGTATCGTATTCGGTTCCTTTAAATGCCTCTACCATAACCTCGGTTGCCGGCTGGCTAGTTCCAAGGGCAAACGGAGACATTGCAGTATCAATGATATCACATCCTGCTTCAATTGCCTTCATACAGGTCATAGAAGCTACACCGGATGTATAGTGGGTATGCAGTTCGATGGGCAGAGAAGTTGCGGACTTCAATGCTGTCATCAGTTTTGTTGCCTCAACAGGAACAAGAAGACCTGCCATATCTTTGATACAGATGGAATTTGCACCCATATCTTCGATTCTCTTTGCAATATCGGTCCAGTATTCCAGCGTATACGCATCACCTAATGTATAAGATAATGCAACCTGTGCATGGCCTTTTTCTTTGTTGCAGGCAGTAACTGCTGTCTGCAGGTTGCGAAGGTCGTTTAAGCAGTCGAAAATACGGATAATATCGATTCCGTTTGCAATGGATTTCTGTACGAAATATTCTACTACATCATCTGCATATGGACGATATCCTAAGATATTCTGTCCACGGAATAACATCTGCAGTTTGGTATTTTTGAATCCTGCTCTTAATTTACGAAGTCTATCCCATGGATCTTCTTTTAAGAAACGAAGGGAAGCATCGAAGGTTGCGCCGCCCCAGCATTCTACTGCATGGAAGCCAACCTGATCCATTTTATCGATGATCGGAAGCATCTGCTCTGTCGTCATTCTTGTTGCAATCAGAGACTGATGCGCGTCACGTAAGATTGTTTCGGTTATTGTTAACGGTTTTTTCGTCGTTTCTGACATAAGATTCTATCCTCCTAATTTATTGTATTATATACCAAAGATTGCCATAAATACACCGGCTGCAACGGCCGTACCGATAACTCCGGCAACGTTCGGTCCCATTGCGTGCATAAGCAGGAAGTTGGTCGGATCTTCTTCTGCGCCGACTTTCTGTGAAACACGGGCAGCCATAGGAACCGCGGAAACTCCGGCGGAACCAATCAGAGGATTGATCTTTCCTTTTGTTATTACACATAATAATTTACCGAATAATGTTCCGGCTGCCGTACCAAATACGAATGCCACCAGACCAAGGATTACAATTTTGATCGTGCTTATATTTAAGAATGCTTCTGCGCTTGTCGTAGCGCCTACGGATGTACCCAGCAGAATAACTACGATATACATCAATGCATTAGAAGCTGTCTCCTGAAGCTGACGAACTACGCCGGATTCACGGAATAAGTTTCCTAACATCAGCATACCTACTAACGGAGCTGTTGTAGGAAGGATCATACATACGACAATCGTAACGACAATCGGGAAAAGAATCTTCTCCAGTTTGGAAACCGGTCTTAAGTTCTCCATAACGATTGCCCGCTCTTTTTTCGTTGTCAAAGCCTTCATAACCGGAGGCTGGATGATTGGAACGAGTGCCATGTAAGAATATGCTGCAACGGCAATCGGTCCCATAAGTCCTGTCTGCCCCAGCTTACCTGCCAGGAAAATAGAGGTAGGACCATCTGCACCACCAATGATAGATACCGCTGCTGCCGCTTTATCATTGAATCCCATTGCGATTGCTAACAGATATGCGCCAAAAATACCGAACTGTGCTGCTGCTCCAAGCAGGAAGCTGATCGGATTTGCAATTAACGGACCAAAGTCTGTCATCGCACCAACCCCAAGGAAAATCAAGGAAGGCAGAATAGACCATTCATCCATTAAATAAAAATAGTGAAGTAAGCCGCCGATACCATTGCTTGTCTCTTCCGGGCTTGCGATAATATCCGGATAAATATTAACCAGAAGCATACCGAAAGCAATCGGAACTAACAATAATGGTTCATAGCCTCTTGCAATTGCCAGATACAAGAACAGGCAGGCAACTGCAATCATGAGGTAATTTCCCCAGGTCAGATTCAGAAAAGCTGTCTGATGCAGGAGATTCCCCATTGTATCGAGAATATATGACATTGTCTTTCAACCTCCTGATTAATTGTTTAATGTTGCTAATAATGCTCCTGATTCCACCTGATCTCCTACAGCAACATCAATGCTTGCTACTGTTCCGTCTTCTGTTGCTACAACAGGTGTCTCCATTTTCATAACTTCCAGAATTAAGACGGTATCGCCTTTCTTTACTGCAGTGCCCACACCGGCTTCAATTTTGAATACTTTTCCTGCTGCTTTTGCTTCAATCTTAATATTGCCTGCGCCGCCTGCTGCTTTTGGAGCTGCTGCCGGAGCTGCCTTTGGAGCTGCTGCTGCCATTTTTCTTGGTGCCGGAGCTGCTACGCCACTTCCGTTCTCTTCTACAGTAACATCATAAACATTTCCATTTACGGTAATTGTATAATTTTTCATTGAAATATCCTCCTGAATTTTGTTTTTGAATCTTATCTTCTACGAATGGAACGGACCACAAATCCGTCTGTAGAAGTTCCTTCTGCGGCTGCAATTGCTGCAGCTATAACTGCAATTAATTCTACATCATCTGTTACATCAGCCTGTGTCTCTTCACGGGCCTCAATCTGTGAAACAACATCCTCTTTTGCAGGCGCTGCCTTTGCTGCTTTTTTCTTCTCCAAATACGGGAAGATATTGAAGCAGCAGATCAGTAAGCAAATAATGATCAGTACAAGAAATACGATTCCCATACCCATAAATGTATTCAAAACTGCGGTTGACATTTTCTCTCCAACGCTGAATACACCGTCAATTGTAATATCTTCCATTTCCATGGAGTAATAGGTATATACATAAGTAAGAATGATATCTCGCTCCTGCATATGAACCGTCTGCGCTGCAGTTAAGGTCTTACCGGATTTTGTAATTTCAAAATCACCAAAATCAACAAAAGAACCATATTCTGCAACAGCTTCATCCCAACTGTTAATCAGATTAACAACAGTTTCGTCGCCACTCTGAAGGTAATAGTCTTTCTCTTCCTGTGCATTTGACAGATAGTCCAGAGTCTGCACAGTTCCCTGGCAGTTTGACTGTAACTCCTCATAAGAATGACCATTATAATCAACTGTTGTAGGATCCGTTTTTGAACATGCTGCCAGGCTAAAAATCATTATGCACATGGCGGCAATCAGAAATATTTTTTTCTTCATGAAACTTCACCTTTCTATTATTTTGTACCATGTTTTTTGAGAGAATCTGGAATACTCTTGGTGTAAAGCATCTCAAATGCTGCTACTAAGTATTTTCTGGTTGTCTCAGGTTCGATGATCAAATCTACATAACCTCTTCTTGCTGCGGAAAGCACGCTGGACTGCAGTTTGTCATATTCTTTTGCTTTTTCACTGATCACCTCTGCGCTCTCATCTGCGTACATGATCTTTGCTGCAAGCTCTGCTTCCATCATGCCGATTTTAGCATCTGACCATGCATAAACTAAATCTGCTCCGATAGATTTGGAGTTCATGGTAACATATGCGCTGCCGTAAGCTTCTCCAACGATTAAGTTTACTTTTGGCACATCTGCAGCGGAAAATGCGTAGGTCAGTTTTGCCATTGCCTTAGCAAGGTTATTCTCAGAGCATACACATGCTTTATAGCCTTTTACGTTGGTAATGGACAATACCGGAATATCAAATGCATCACAGAAGTTTACAAATTCTGCTGCTTTGTTACAGCCTCTTGCGCTTAAAACATTTGCAAATTCTTCTGTCTTCTTGCCTTCTTCGTCATATACTTCGGTGCAGTTTGCAACGGCTCCTACTGTCGTGCCGTTCAAACGGATAAATCCGGTCACCATATCTTTTGCATAATCTTTCTTGGTCTCAAAAAATACATGGTCGTCTGCAATCTCGCTCAATATGTAACGAGGATCGCCTTTCATTGTGTTCAGGTTATCGCAGGCGCGATTCAGATCGTCTACACACTCTTCGGTCAGGCCGCCCATGCCATTGTTGCCCGGAAGCAGGCTTACCAGATCACGGATGGAATTCAAAATTTCATCTTCTGTACCCACTGCATCTACACAGCCTGTCTCTTTGGACTGATAGTCAGCTGCGGAAGTATCGCATTTGTCAATGCGGTTTCCGGCAATTGCATTCGGGGAGTTGACAAACATCTTTGCTTTGGATACTTCCATAAAGTTGAAGTCACACATTGCAGGAACAGTGGTAAGTCCGCCGCCGCATGTGCCGAATACTGCAGAAATCTGCGGAATGACTCCGGATGCCTCTGCCTCTTTCAGATAAATCTGTCCCAGACCATTTAAAGCATCTACAGACTCCTGAAGGCGGATGCCTGCGCAATCCAGGAACCCGATAACCGGTGCACCCATTTTCATTGCCATGTCATAAACAGAAGCAATCTTCTTTGCATGCATCTCACCGATGGTTCCATTCAATACGGAAGCATCCTGGCTGTAAATGAATACCAGATTGCCATCGATCAGGCCATGGCCAATGATCACACCGTCGGAAGGTGTATCCGTATTTGACAAATTAAAGTCTGTGCTTCTTGCTGTGACGAGTGAACCGATTTCCATGAAACTGTTCTCGTCAAGTAACTTAGCAATACGCTGCATTGCCAAGCTGTTGTTACTACTGCTCATTTTTTGCCCTCCATCTATTTTTTTAAATTTAAAAATTGTCCAGAGGTAATTGTATATTGTTTTATGCAAATTTTCAATAGTTTTTGTTATTTTTTTAGCAAAGTTCAAACTTATTTCAAACTTTGAGTGCTGTACTACGGACGCCGGCAGCATGGCAAAACAGATTTCATTCAGACACGCTTCCGCTCTATATACCCTTCGGGTATCCCTTTATGACCATTTGGTCATTAATAAGGAAAACCCTCGCAGCGGTTCTAAACTCGGCGTTGCCTCGTTAAGAACCGGCGGGCTTATAACGGTCTTCATTGAAATCTGTTTTGCCATGCTGCCGGCTGACAGTGCAAGCATCCACATAAAATAAGTGTATGGGGTGGAACTTTGTAAAAAATGATGTAGAGGATGGTGAGGTACGGGAGGCTATTGTATATAAAATGATTATAATGCAAAATTAGCTAATATCATTTTAAAGAACCAGATGTAATCTACTCTCTCGATTCCCTGTTTGATGCAGATCTGGCGTTCCCATAGGACTTCTCCGTTTAGGAGGTATTGGATACTGCCTACGGGCTGGTCTGTTTGGACGGGGGCGGTCAGGTGATTTTCCGCTTGGGCTTTTACTTCGATTTTTTCTTCTTCTTTCATTAATAGTATAGGGGGCTCTGTATTGTCTTTGATATATACATCTAAGGAGGCTGTTTCATATAGATGCGGCGTTTTGGCATCTGACACTGGGATTTCTTTTAGCCATTCTTCTGAAACTGGTTCGGTGGACAAATCTCGTTTTTGGTAATTTTTTAGGCCGTATTTCATGAGTTTTTTGGTGTCGGACCATTTATAGGTTTTGTTGTTTGGCCAGCCGCAGGCTAGGAGGGCTACCACGAAAGTTTTTCCGTCTCTTTCTAAGGCGCCGACGTAGCAGTAGCCGGCTTTGCCGGTAAAGCCGGTTTTTCCGGAAAGGGCGCCTTCCATCATGTTTAGGAATGCATTGTGGTTGTTGCAGGAAAAGCTGCGGTTTCCCTCCAGATTGGAGAAACTGTAGGATGCTGTTCTGGTGATGTCCAGAAAGTCTTCTTTTTTGGGGGAGCGTTTGATGCAGTAGCTCATGATCCGGGCCAGGTCTGCTGCTGTGGTGGAGTGTGTGACGTTCTGCTTTCCTCCGTCTGGCGTTTCTATCTCTTTTTCTGCGTCCAGGCCGTTGGGGGTGATGAAGTATGTAGTTTCACATCCGAGTTCTGCGGCTTTTTGGTTCATCAGATCGGCAAAGCCTTCTACGCTTCCTCCTACGTGTTCCGCAATGGCAACGGCGGAATCGTTGTGGGACTCTAACATCAGGGAATGAAGGAGGTCTCTTAGTATATAGTGTTCTCCTTCCCGAATATTTAGCTGCACATCCGGCATGGACGCTGCATAGGCAGATACCTCCACTTCGTCCTCTAGGTTGCCGTTTTCCAGGGCGACAATGCAGGTCATGATTTTGGTGGTACTCGCCATGGGGCGAGGTGTCTCGCCTTCTTTTGCATACAAAATACGCCCGGAGTCAGC
>CAYQRG010000102.1:0-6948 GCA_964419645.1 uncultured Eubacterium sp. | reverse complement strand
ATCGATAATTGCAGCAGGATTAACCAGTTCCATTTTATTGTATCGTTCAATTAACCGCATAATATCTTCGTAATGATAGTTCTGTACACTGTTTCCGTGTTTGGACACGGCGCCGCGCAGTACGACATGAGTCAGCGGGTTGCCGGTTGTTTCAACTTCGTGTCCGCGGAATACGAAATGGTGCGGATGCTGTGCGGCGTATACGGAATTAAGCATAACGGTAAAATCGCCGCTGGTGGGGTTTTTCATGCCGGAAGCTACGTCAAAGCCGCTGACTGTAAGCCGGTGCTGCTGGTCTTCTACGGAACGCGCTCCGATAGCAACATAAGAAAGCAGATCCTCTACATATCCCCAGTTCTCAGGGTAGAGCATTTCATCGGCACAGGTCAGATTGCTTTCTGCAATGGCGCGGATATGCATATTCCGCATGGCAATCAGACCGGCAAGCATATCCGGTTTCTTCTCCGGGTCGGGCTGTGACGCGATTCCTTTGTAGCCTTCCCCCGTAGTACGTGGTTTATTGGTATAAACCCTTGGGATTAGGATTACTTTGTCTTTTACTTTTTCTGCAATAGGAGCCAGGCGGCTTACATAATCACAGACCGCATCTTCGTTGTCTGCTGAGCAAGGGCCGATAATTACCAAAAAACGATCGTCTTTCCCGGTAATAACATCTGAAATCATCTGATCCCGCTCTTTTTTTAAATCGGCAAGTTTTTGAGGAAGAGGATATTGTTTTTTGATTTCAGACGGTTTTGGAAGTTCTTTTAAATAGGTAAAACTCATAATGTCATCTCCTGTCTGTATTTTGTTGGTATGCAGCATAGTTTGTGCATTTGCGCAAAAAGAAGGTTACAGAAACTAAAAGCCCCATAACCTTCCAAAAGTGCAACCGGCGGGAATCGAACCCACATTGCAGGAGTCGGAGTCCTGTGTTCTATCCGTTAGACTACGGTTGCAGACCAGAATTATAATAATACATAGGTACAAAAATGTCAATAAATTCTAGAAATTAATTTTTATTACGGGTTGACTTTTAAGATATGGTTTGCTATCCTAAAAAATGGACATTGTTCCTATTTGAATTTAAGATTTAAAGATTGAGCAAGGGCATATCCAGATGTCCCTTTGCAGGGGATGTAATAATAAGGAATGTTGGGAAATAGATGAGTGCTTGCCGGTATGGCACCGATTAGGAGGAAAAATATGAGCGATCAGACAAATAACGAAAAGAATACAAATGAAAATCCAAATGGACAGGGCATGAACTCGATTGTGGAGTTTTGCCGGAAGAATATATTGTATATTGCAGGAGCGGTGGTTGTCATTTTGCTGTTGATTATACTTTTTATTCTTTTAGGCGGCGGAGATGACAAGAAACCCAGTGAAGGAACAGAAGCCCTGTTAGAAGAAACAGAAACTTCAGAAGATTATGCAACAGATGCATATCCACAAATCAATGAGTTGATCAACAGTTACTATACAGCATATGCAAAAGGCGATACCGATACCATTGTGACTTTGGCAGATCCGGTTTCCGATGCTGAGAAGAGCTATATAGCAGAATTCAGCAAATATGTCAAGAAGTATAAAAATATTTCCTGCTATACCAAGAAGGGAATGGACGATTCTTCCTATATTGTATCCGTTTATATGGAGATCAAATTCAAGAAGATTAAGACGGCAGCTCCGGGACTGGAAACATTTTATATCAGAACAAGAGAAGACGGAACTTTCTATATTGATAATCTCTATGGGTTGTTCAATTCTAAAATGGATGAGTTCCCCACAGAAGACGATGTCGTTGCATTTATTGAAGATTTCAGCCAGCAGGACGATGTCGTAGCGCTTCAGACAGAGATTCAGCAGAAATACGAAGCAGCCCTTGCATCAGATGAGGACTTAAAGACATTGATTGAAACGACAATGCCAAATGACATTACCGTATGGGCATCGGAACAGGTAGCGGCAGCTAAGAAGGCAGAAGAAGAAAAAGCAGCAGAAGAAGAGGCAGCCAAGAAAGCTGCAGAGGAAGAAGCAGCTAAGAAAGCAGAAGAAGAGAAGAGAGCAGCAGAACTTGCATCCGCTGTTACCGTATATGCAACCGACAAAGTCAATGTCCGGGCAGAAGCAAGTGAGACGGCAGAAGTGTTAGGGCAGTTAGAAGCAGGCGCTTCGACGACACGTTTAGAGGACAAGGACGGTTGGAGCCGTATCGATTATAACAATGGCACACAGGGTTATGTAAAATCAGAATATCTCTCTACAGAGGCTCCGGCGGCTACACAGGAACCTGCAGAAGAGACGCCTGCCGCATCTACTGGCGGTGCATTACAGGAAGGCTCAGTGATTACGATTCAGCAAAGTGTCAATCTTAGAAAATCTATGGGCGAGGACGCTGAGAAGATAGCAACTATTTTTGCAGGAGAGAAAGTTACTATAATTATGAGTTATGCAGAAGGCTGGACCAAGGTAACTTGCGGAGATAAGACAGGCTTTATTAAAACAGAATTACTTCAGTAATCGTTGTAGTATCACATCGAATCAATATACGGAGACCAAAACATCGGTGGAGTTTCACAGATGACAGCAGTCTCCGTATTTTCTTTCTATTTTGCGTATAACGGAGGAAGAAATGGCAGAAGGCGTACGAATTAATAAATTTTTAAGCGAAGCAGGCGTCTGTTCCAGACGGGAGGCGGACAGACAAATTGAGGCTGGAAATGTGACCATTGACGGAAATTTGGCAGAGATGGGAAGTCGGGTATTTCCCGGACAGAAAGTTCTTTTTCTGGGAAAGCCTGTGGAAAAGGAAGAAGAGAGGATATTGCTGGCATTTCACAAACCGGTGGGAATTGTCTGTACAGCGGAAAAACGGGAAAAAAATAATATTGTGGATTTTATCCATTATTCCAAACGAATCTATCCTGTGGGCAGACTGGATAAAGATTCCTCCGGTCTGATTTTTATGACCAACCAGGGGGAAATGGTAAACAAAATGATGCGTGCCGCAAATATGCATGAGCGGGAATATGTGGTGACGGTGAATAAGCCTTTGACAGAATTTTTTTTAAGGGGAATGGCTCATGGAGTGCCCTTAGTGGAGCTTGGTGTTACAACCAGAAAGTGTCTGGTGGAGAAACTGGGAAAACGAAAATTCCGAATTATTCTGACACAGGGATATAACCGCCAGATCCGCAGGATGTGCGAATATTTCGATTACCGCGTGGAAAGTTTAAAAAGAGTCCGGATTATGAATATTTCCCTGGGAGATTTAAAACCGGGAGAATATCGTCCGATCACAGAGGAAGAATTTGGGCAGATGCAGAAAATGCTGGCAGATTCCAGAAATAACCCGATCCTGCCTGAAAAAAGAGAAGGAAATCGTTATAAAAAGGAGCAGAAAAATGAACGCAGAACAAAGAATAAGGGAACTTCGAAAACAAATTGAATATCATAGCAATCGTTATTATAACGAAGACAGTCCGGAAATTTTGGATTATGAATTTGATCAGCTGATGCAGGAATTGAAAAAACTGGAACAGGAAAATCCAAAGTTGATCACCAAAGATTCTCCCACACAAAAAGTAGGCGGAACGGCAAAGCGGAAAGCCGGAGTTTTAGTTCGTCACAATGTGCCAATGTTAAGTTTGCAGGATGTGTTTTCCAAAGAAGAAGTTCTGAAATTTGTAGAGGAAATGAAAGAGCAGTTAGAAGATCCGGAATTTGTAGTAGAGTACAAAATTGACGGACTTTCCATGTCCCTTCGCTATGAAAATGGCGAATTAAAGCTGGCGGAGACAAGGGGAGATGGTATTAATTTCGGAGAAGATGTGACGGAAAATGCAAAGGTAATTTCAGATGTAAAGCGGAAATTAAAAGACACGCCGGAGTATTTGGAGGTCCGGGGTGAAGTTTATATGAAAAATGAAGATTTTGACGCCGTGAATGAAAGACAGGAACTGTTGGGCAAAAAGACATTTGCCAATCCCAGAAACTGTGCCGCCGGGACACTTCGCCAGTTAGATGCCGCTGTGACAAAAGAAAGAAAGCTTTCTATGTTCGTGTTTAATATCCAGCAGACAAGAGGAATTACGTTTGAGACACATACACAGGGATATGAATATCTGAAAAAGCAGGGAATCCCTGTGATTGACGATTACAGAATCTGTAAAACAGGAGAAGAAGTCTGGGATGCCATTGAAGCAATCAGTGAAAACAGAGGAAATCTCTCTTATGATATTGACGGAGCTGTTGTAAAATTGAACCGTTACAGTGACAGAGAGCTTTTGGGGGCGACTTCTAAGGTGCCTCGCTGGGCAGTGGCTTACAAATATCCGCCGGAAGAAAAGGAATCGGTATTAAAAGAGATTGAACTGTCGGTAGGGCGTACCGGACGCATTACTCCCACGGCAGTATTTGAACCGGTTCGTCTCTGCGGCACTTCTGTTTCAAGGGCAACGCTCCACAATCAGGATTTTATGGATGAGCTGGATATCGGCATCGGAGACACCGTTGTGGTATATAAATCCGGTGAGATCATACCTAAGATCAAAGAAGTCAAAAAAGAAAAACGCCCCTCTGGCTGGGTAAAATTTCAGATTCCGGATGTTTGCCCTGTCTGCGGAGAGAAAACCGTACGGGATAAGGATACGGCAGACATCAAATGTACCAACGAAAACTGTCCCGCCCAGATTGAACGGCATATTATTAATTTTGTGGGCAGAGATGCCATGGACATCAAAGGATTTGGCACAGTATATATTGAAGATTTAATCAAAAAGGGATATATTAGTAGTGTTGCAGATATTTACCGGTTGAAAGACCACAGGGATGCCCTGATTGAAGAAGGTATCATCGGAAAAGAAAAAAATACGGATAAACTTTTAAACGCAATCGAAAAATCCAAAGAAAACGATGCATATCAGCTTTTGACGGGACTTGGAATTTCCAATGTGGGAAAAGCAGCGGCAAAAGCCATTATGCGGAAACTTCGGAATTTTGATGCATTGATGCAGGCATCTTCTGAAAAACTTCAGGAAGTGGATGATATTGGGAAAGTATCTGCGGACTGCATTCTCAGATTTTTCCAAAAAGAAGAAAATCAAACATTAATGGAGCAGTTAAAAGAGGCTGGTCTTAATATGGAATGTCTGGAGGAAGACAGAGGAGACCTTACATTTTCCGGTCTGACATTTGTGATTACAGGAACTTTGCCGAATATGGACAGAAAAGAGGCGGCTGCATATATTGAACAATTCGGCGGAAAAGTCACAGGTTCCGTATCGAAAAAGACGAATTACCTTCTGGCTGGTGAAAATGCGGGAAGTAAACTAAAAAAAGCCCAGGAACTGGGAATTGCAGTGATTTCCGAAGAAGAACTGCTTCAGATGACAAAAGAAAACGAATTATAATAGAAAGAAGGTGCGGATATGCCGATTCGTACACAAAGTGATTTACCGGCAAAAGAGATTTTAGAAAAAGAAAACATATTCGTTATGGATGAAAACAGGGCGATGCATCAGGACATTCGCCCCATTAGCATTGCGATTTTAAATTTGATGCCTTTGAAAGAAGAGACGGAATTGCAGCTTTTAAGGTCCCTATCCAATACGCCGCTGCAAGTGGACATTACTTTTTTGACTGTAACAAGCCATGAGTCCAAACATACTTCCGTGAGCCATTTGAATAAATTTTACCAGACATTTTCCGATGTGAAAGAACAGCGGTTTGACGGACTGATCATTACAGGGGCTCCGGTGGAAATGCTGGAATTTGAAGAAGTGGATTACTGGAATGAACTCTGCATGATCATGGACTGGAGCAAAACCAATGTAACCTCTACCATGCATTTGTGCTGGGGAGCCCAGGCAGGACTGTATTATCATTACGGGATACAGAAACATATTCTGAACCGGAAAGTATTTGGCATTTTTGAACATTCCGTCAGAAATCGTAAAGTGCCTTTGGTGCGGGGATTTGACGATCATTTTATGGCGCCTCATTCCAGAAATACCGAGAATCGAACAGAAGATATCCGGGCTGTTAAGGATCTGACGATTCTTGCAGAATCCGAAGAAGTAGGGGTATTTCTGGCAATTGCAGATGAGGGCAGAAGGATTTTTGTCATGGGACATCCGGAATATGACAGAATCACGCTGGATAATGAATATAAGAGGGATCTTGGCAAAGGGATCGATATTGCAATGCCAAAGAATTATTATCCGGGTGATGATCCTACAGTGCGTCCGCATCTGCAGTGGAGAAGCCATGGAAATGCATTGTATTCCAATTGGCTGAATTACTATGTTTATCAGCAGACGCCTTATGATTTTATTGATACGGCTGGGATTGTGAAGAAATAAGATCTTTTCAGTTTTTTTGTGATTGGGTGATAAGTTACAGCTTTTAAATGGAAAAGTGTAAAGATTTGGTATTGATTTTATATTCAAAATGGTTGATTATCTCAAAAAAGCCTTGATTTACGGGCATACACGCAGGATTTCAAGCTGAATTTACTACCAATTTACTACTTTTGAGGGAAAGAGCCTTGATATGCCACCCCGGAACCCTGCCAGCCCAAACACCAGCACACAGCATTGAGAGAATAAATGAAAACTGAATACGACGCAGACGCGGCGTTTCTCTTTTCCCTACGGGGAGAACAGGAACGCCGCTTTTTTTATGCCCTCATGTTACGCAGTAGGGGCAGAAAGAGCCTTGCTACAAGCGGCTTTGCGGGCGCGTTTCTGCTGGGGACAAGGATTTATACCTAACCCCGGAAAAATGGCGTTCTATCGCGTAACAAATCCACGACTAAAGGAGTGATGAAGCTATGGCAGTTTTCCGAGTGGAACGCAACAAGGGCTATACAGTTATGAGCAACCACCACTTACGCAACAAGGAGCTGACCTTAAAGGCAAAGGGGCTGTTGTCGCAAATGCTTTC
>CAYQRG010000101.1:0-6968 GCA_964419645.1 uncultured Eubacterium sp. | reverse complement strand
CTTCCGGTACACGGTGCATTTCTCCCCCGCATTCCGGACATTTTATGGTCACGGCATCAATATACGGCCGATGCAGCTCTACCTCTGCCGTTTTGGGATCGCCGTTGCGCTCTGCTAACTCTTTACGGCTTCCAATGCATTCCTGATGGCCACATTCACATTCCCATACATTTAACGGAGTTCCCCAGTAACGGTTTCTGGAAATGCCCCAGTCCTGAATATTCTCCAGCCAGTCTCCGAAACGGCCTTTGCCAATGGATTCTGGAATCCAGTTGACGGTATTGTTGTTGCGGATCAAATCTTCTTTGACTGCTGTCATTTTGACGAACCAGGATTCTCTTGCATAATAAATTAACGGTGTGTCACATCTCCAGCAGTGGGGATATTCATGCTCAAATTTCGGAGCGTCAAATAAAAGTCCTTTTTCTTCCAGATCTTTTAACACCATAGGATCTGCTTTTTTCACAAAGACACCGGCATACGCCGTATCTTCTGTCATTTCACCCTTGCCGTTTACTAACTGTACAAAGGGCAGGTCATATTTTCTTCCCACCTGGGCATCGTCTTCACCGAAAGCCGGCGCAATGTGAACAATACCGGTACCGTCTGTCATGGTAACATAATTGTCACATGTGATGTAGTGGGCTTTTTTGTGCTGTTTCTTTATGATTTCATCTGCAAAATCAAATAAAGGTTCATATTCTTTGTATTCCAAATCGGTTCCTTTATAGGATTCTAATATTTCGTACGCAGCTATGCCCTCTTCTTCATTGGCCAGTCTGCCAAGGACCGTATCCAGCAGAGCCTTCGCCATATAATAAGTATAACCGTCTGCCGCTTTTACCTTACAGTAAGTTTCGTCCGGATTCACACAAAGGGCAACATTGCTGGGGAGTGTCCAGGGAGTCGTGGTCCATGCCAGAAAATATGCATCTTCTCCCACTACCGAAAAACGGGCGATCGCAGAACGTTCTTTTACTGTTTTATAACCCTGGGCAACCTCCTGAGAAGAAAGAGGCGTTCCGCAGCGAGGACAGTAAGGAACAATCTTAAATCCTTTGTACAACAGCTTTTTGTCCCAGATCTGCTTTAATGCCCACCATTCGGACTCAATAAAATCATCGTGATAGGTAACATAGGGATCATCCATATCTGCCCAGAAACCAACGGTTCCGGAAAAATCTTCCCACATTCCCTTGTATTTCCATACGGATTCTTTACATTTTTCAATAAAAGGCTCCATGCCGTATTCTTCAATCTGCTCTTTTCCGTTCAATCCAAGGAGCCGTTCTACCTCCAACTCTACCGGAAGCCCATGGGTATCCCATCCGGCTTTTCTTGGAACAAATTTGCCTTTCATGGTCTGGTATCTTGGAATCATATCCTTGATGACACGGGTTAAGACATGGCCGATGTGGGGCTTGCCGTTCGCCGTAGGCGGACCGTCGTAAAAGGTATAGGTTTCGCCGCCTTTGCGCATTTCCATACTTTTCTGAAAAATGTCATTGTCTCTCCAGAACTGTTCTGTCTGTTTCTCACGTTCTACAAAATTAAGACTGGTTTCAACTTTGTTATACATGGTTTCCTCCTGTTTTGATTATTAAGAAAGTTAAAAAAGCCCTTCTTCCTGTAAAAGGACGAAGGGCTTAGCATCGTTATACCACCTGTTACAATATACTTGGAATCTGTTCTTCCGCATATAAGATTCCCGTAACGTGGGAATAGCCGTCAGTATCTACTCTCTGCTGTTATGCAGCATGGATTTCGGACTGCAACTTGGAAGTGATCTTCGGATATTTGCTACTCATGCCGGCTTTCACCAACTCCGGCTCGCTTTGAATTTCACAAAATATCTTACTGTCTTCGTCATCGTCTTTGTCATTTTTGCATAAACAGTATAAAGCGATTGAATCTGTTTTGTCAAGGGTGAGATCACATAAATATCGGATTCAACCCCCAAAAGAATTTACCATTCTATCTACAGAGGCAGGATCCATACCAAGCAGCTTCAAAATCAAACCGGCCATAAAGACACAGAACCGATGAAAATAGATCAACGCAAAAATCATCGCGATTCCAAACAGGATTCCTGTCACAAGCCTTCGGATGTTGCCGCTCTCATAGGAAGTCAGTCTCTGTAAAAAACCATCAAATACCAGGGGAATCATCATCACCAGGACAATTTCAAATCGGGGACATCCCTGGAAAATAACAATCGGTATGCCTGCAATCATACCAATTAATTCGCCTGTACACCGTGCGCAGATTGGAAACTGTTTCCCTCTGAAATAAAAGGAACGATCCGGCCTTGCATGACAGCCGAAAAAAATCTGCAGGAATTTTCCGAATTTAGAATGCTCCTGCTGCAATTCCTGCTGCACCTAAAATTACAATTACAATTACATAGTATAAAACTGCCAAAATTACACTAACCAGGGCACCGATTCCTGCAGCCTTTGCTGTTTTTGGCTTCTGGTCTTTCCATACCAAAAACAAAATCAAACCGACAATCGGAATACAGCATCCCAAAAGTCCCCATAAAAATCCGCCATTGTCATTTACATTGTTTTCCATATCTTTCTCTCCTTATCTTTGTTTTTATAATAGATAAACTGCATATCTATTTTGACATAAAATACCTGTGTTGTCAATTTGTACTCCAGATGTTTTTCTGTATTTAGAAGGTGTCATCCTCAAATAAATCATCGATATCAAAAACCCCATCTTCAAAACGATCCTCATCCTCAAAACGATCGTCCTCGTCATAATCCGGAAAATTCGATTCATAATGATCCTGGTTCGGCAAATTATTCAGCCTATCCTGTAATTCCTGGTCAAATCCATTCTGAAAATCTGCAGAAAGCACAAATGTAACTACAAATATCAAAAACAGCAGAATCGAAATACCCGATGTGATCAGGCCTGTTATCGCCATTCCTTTTTTGCTCTCCGGCGTTGCAAGCTGAATAATACCAAATATAATAGATATCACAGCCAGAATAAGATTCACACAACTGCAAAACAGCACCAGCGCCAAAATTCCAAGTATCATAGATGCAACTCCAAATCCCTGGCTTACCGGCTGATAAGGTTCCTGATAGAGATTCGTCTGCTGATACGGATTCTCCCGTCCAGAACCCTGGCTGTCGCCATTCTGCCAGTAACCCTGATTATTTTCATCGGCAGGCTGATGATACTCTCCTCGATTCTGGCTTTCATTTTCTTTATATAGCCCTTCCTGAGAGCTTTCTTCCGAAATTTCAGGCTTTGTCTCGTCTAAACCCAATGGATTGTCACTCATCTTCTTATCCTCCGTCATAATTATTTATGCCCTATTTTAACAAAGATAGTGTGAAATTTCAATATTTCTTTACCCGTCCGCAAGCTGTATCACGCCGCAGCCAATCATTTCTCCGGAATTTCCCGAAGGCTGGGTTGTAAAATCGTCCGCATTCCGATGTATGATCACAGCCTTTCCCACAATCTCATGCAGTTTTAATGTATCCTCATAAAAAGAAATCCATGTGTATCCATTGGAAGAAATCAAAGGCGGCATATCTCCTGCATGGTGGGGATGCAAATGGTTCATGGGATTATAATGTCCTCCTGTATTTTGAAAGCGGTCGGAACAATCTCCCTTTTCATGTATGTGAAAACCATAAAAAGCAGGTATATTCAGATTGCCGGATTCCGGCAATCCGAATATTTCTGCTTCCACTAAAATTCCTCCGTTTGACACTTCATAAAAATAGACAGTTCCCTGAATATCGGGATAATCTGCATTTCCTTGTATCTGTGCATATGCACGGGGCCTGTTATCAATAAACAATTTCATAAAATTGAGTCTTGGGGTTACCTGAAACATAGAAAACCTCTTTTTCTTTTATTCTATGCAGGCAATTCTAAAAATACATCTATTCTTCTTCGATATGTTCTCTTCCCTGGGCAATAATGGTACGTACATGATCGTCTGCTAAGGAATAGAAAACGGACTTGCCTTCCCGCCTGTTCTTCACCAGTTTGTTCTGTTTTAAGATCCGAAGCTGGTGGGAAATGGCGGACTGCGTCATGTTAAGCGCCGCCGCAAGGTCGCAGACACAAACTTCCGCCTCAAACAATACAAACAGAATGCCGATACGGGTAGAATCCCCGAATACTTTAAACAATTCCGCCAGGTCATAAAGTTCTGTTTCATCCGGCATCGTTTCATTGACAATTTTCAGCAATTCACTGTGAATTTCTGTTGTTTCACAACACAATTCCTCTTTTTTTTCCATACCTACCTCCTGTTAATTACAAAGCGACTATTTCAGACATCTGCCGTAACATTACAGATTCTTTACAAACAACGCCCTGATCGCATTTAAAACTGCAAGCACCATAACGCCTACATCCGCAAATATGGCAATCCACATATTAGCAATTCCCACAGCCCCTAAAATCAGGCACAGGATTTTCACGCCTATGGCAAAATAAATATTTTCATATACAATGCGGATGCATTTTCTGGATATGGCAATGGCTTTTCCGATTTTAAGGGGATCGTCATCCATAAGAACCACATCCGCCGCCTCAATTGCAGCATCCGAACCAAGGGCTCCCATGGCAATTCCGATATCGGATCTTGACAATACAGGGGCATCATTGATTCCGTCACCCACGAAAACGAGCTTTTCCTTTTCCCCTTTTCTTTCCAGCAGTTCTTCTACTTTGGCCACTTTATCCGCCGGAAGCAGTTCGCTGTAAACCTCCTGTATACCCAGCTCTTTCCCAATCTGTTCTGCTGCGGTACGGCTGTCTCCTGTGAGCATTACGGTCTTTTTGATGCCTTCTTTGTGTAATCTTGCAATGGCCTCTTTGCTGTGGGGTTTTAACTGGTCGGAAATTAAAATATGCCCCGCATAGTCGCCGTCTATGGCAATATGCACCACCGTTCCCACATGGCTGCATTCCTGATATGCGATACCAAGGCGCCGCATCAGCTTGCCGTTTCCTGCGGCAATCTGTCTGCCGTCCACTTTTGCCGTTACACCGTTGCCGCCGATTTCTTCAATCTCCGACACACGGGACCTGTCAATTTCTTTTCCGTAGGCTTTCTTGAGGCTTTTACTGATGGGATGGGAAGAGTCGCATTCTGCCAAAGCCGCATATTCCAGAAGATGTTCTTCTGCAATCTGATTGTGATGAATGCCGCTTACTTCAAACACGCCCTTGGTCATCGTTCCTGTCTTGTCAAATACTACATATTTGGTCTGGGAAAGGGTTTCTAAATAATTCGAACCTTTTACCAAAACGCCTTCTTTGCTGGCTCCCCCGATTCCTGCGAAAAAGCTTAAAGGAATACTAATCACAAGAGCGCAGGGACAACTGATGACAAGAAATGTCAGCGCACGGTAAATCCACTGCCCCCAATTGGGTTCTCCGCCAAAACCGATCATAGAAACCACCGGCGGCAAAACAGCCAGCGCCAATGCCCCATAACAGACTGCCGGCGTATAATATCTGGCGAAACGAGAAATAAAATTCTCTGACCTGGATTTTTTGGAACTGGAATTCTCCACCAGATCCAAAATCTTCGACACAGTAGATTCTCCGAATTCTTTCGTCGTCTGAATCTTAAGCACCCCTGTCATATTAATGCAGCCGCTGATCACTTCATTGCCTTTTTGCACTTCTCTTGGCAGGCTCTCTCCCGTCAATGCGCTGGTATTTAAGGTGGAAGTTCCTTCTAGGATCACGCCGTCAATGGGAACCTTCTCTCCGGGGCGAACTACAATAATACTTCCAATCTCCACTTCATCGGGATCTACCTGTTTTATCTCATTGTCCTGTTCTATATTAGCATAATCAGGACGAATGTCCATAAGCTCGCTGATATTTCTTCTGCTTTTACCTACGGCATAGCTTTGGAACAGCTCGCCGATCTGGTAAAACAGCATAACTGCCACGCCTTCTGTATACTCTCCCAGCACAATGGCACCGATTGTGGCTACTGCCATTAGAAAATTCTCGTCAAACACCTGTCTGTTTAAAATTCCCTTTCCGGCTTTTTTCAAAATATCATATCCAATGATGATATAGGGGATCAGAAATAAACCAAAACGGATATACCCCGTTACCGGCAAAAGTGAAAGTATCACCATAAGAACTGCGGATATTAAAATCCGGGCCAAAACTTTTTTCTGCTTTCGATTCATAATATCTCCTCATTTCAATTATAAATAAATTTCACAGTCATCTTCTACTTTTTTACAATTCTTCAGCACCTCGGGCATTACTGCTTTCGGATCCTGCCCTTCTTCAAATTCTACGATCATCTTCAGTGTCATAAAATTCACGGTTGCGTCTTTGACACCCTGTGTCTTCTTAGCAGCCTCCTCCATTTTGTTTGCGCAGTTTGCACAGTCTACATCAATTTTGTACGTCTTTTTCATAATTCTTTCTTCCTTTCTTTTCACTATTATATTTAATTATTTTTCATATGAACAATTATTCATATGTTTGATTGTATTATACCACCAAAATAATATTTGTCAATAGTTACTTGCAAGCAATTTTTAAATACTATATAATATTTTTCGAGGTGATGAAATGTCGAATGAAATACATGAATTTTTAAAGGAAGTCCTGGATAAATTACAGACCATGGACTACGTCAAGCCGGAATCCCTCCCGAATATTGATCTGTATATGGATCAGGTCACTACTTTTATGGATACTCAATTAACTTCTACCAAGCGGCATAAGGAGGACAAGATCCTCACCAAGACGATGATCAACAATTACGCCAAGAACAATCTGCTGCCGCCGCCGGATAAGAAGAAATATTCCAAGGACCACATTTTAACCCTGTTGTTTATTTACTATTTTAAAAGTATTTTAAGTATCAGCGATATACAGAGCATTTTAAATCCCATTACAGAAAAATATTTTGGCAACGATTCCGATCTGAGTTTACAGGATATTTA
>CAYQRG010000100.1:0-6997 GCA_964419645.1 uncultured Eubacterium sp. | reverse complement strand
CGAAGGCTCTGAAGAAGAACAAAAAGCTTAAGAAGCAATTGAAAAAAGCAGGTATTAAAAAAGGCCTGTAGAAATTAAGAAAATCTTATCAAGAAATAAAAGCTGCCCGCTTTACGATTTTGAAATCGTGAAGCGGGCAGCTTCTTTCTGTCATAAGCAAAATCTTTCTAAAAATTTTTAAAAAATTCATTCAGCAAAGGAAACAGCTTTGGACTGTGTACTACATAGCTGGAGTGGGTTTCTCCCGGCAGTATTTTCAAAACGGCTTCTGGAATGGTAGATGCAATCCGTTTTGTTTCTCTCTTTTTTACAATATCTTTAGAACCTGCCAAAACTAAAGTTGGAATTGTGATTTTGCGAAGGTCAGATTTTTTGATATGAGGTTCTTTTAACATCAGAGCAAACAAGGGATCTCTCTTTTTGAGATAAAGAAAGCGAATGGACGCTCTTGTAAAAAATTTCAATCCCCGAGGAGTCAGATTCGCTCCGCCAATAACAAGAGAGGAGAAGAGAGTGGGACGTTTTGAGGCCGCAATCAGACCGATGATTCCGCCGTCGCTGAAACCGAAAAAGGCCGGTTTTATCAGATCAAGTCCTTGAATAAAAGCAATGATATCCTCTGCCATATCGGCATAGTGGAAGGTGCTCACAGAAGCGCTAAGACCGTGGCCTCTGCTGTCTAAAGCATAGACGGTGTGTTCTTTGGAGAGCTCTGGGATCAGTACATCAAAGATCTTGTGCGTTTCTTTATTGCCATGCACCAAAATGACAGGAGAACCTTCTCCGGATTTTTCATAATAAATAATCTGTCCGTTTAATTGAATATACATAATGGATTCTCGGTCCTTTCTAAGCTATCTTAAAATAATTTTGTGGTTAAGTATAACATATTTCGTGTTATACTTAAAGCAGTACTTGCTATTATTGAACAGGCTTGCTACAATTTGAAATAATGAAATGAGTCAAAGTGAAGGATGGATGAGGATGAAAAATGAATGGAAGATATGGGAAATCATCATAGAGACGATTACCGTCATTGCGGTCCTTGTATTCATTGGACTGCAGATTTATTATGGATATATATACGAAAGAAGCGTAATGGCGTTGCTTTATCATCTGCTGCCGGTTTTGTTTCTTTATGCGGGTATGACTGTGCTGCAGATATTTCCGGAATTGTTAAATGGAAGCAGCAGTGAGCCGCTGCAGGGAAAAGTGCGTATATACGGAGTGCGTATGGTAAGGAATTGTAAAATGCTGGTCATTCTTGGAATGTTGTTTCCCTCTGTTGCAGATGCGCTAGGAATTGAAATGAATGCAGCATACAGCCTGCTTGTTATGGCAGGAGTCCTTGGTACGATGGCGTATTATCTGGTGCGGATTTACCAATACAATTCTGCCAAAAAAGATTAAATGCATAAGGACAAAAAGAAGGGGCTGTTGCCTGGCAGATTGTGCTCTGCCTTTGCAACAGCCCCTCTCTTTTAATCAATTCCTGTTCCACTATCCTAATCATCAAGGTGTATATATGAGAAAGGTACGTTGAAAAGTAGCTGATTAATAAATAGTAGTAAATTACTCTACGACAGTTACGTTAGTTGCCTGCGGGCCTTTTGCACCGTCTACTACTTCGAATTCAACAGTGGCGCCTTCCTCTAAGGATTTAAAGCCTTCCATGTTGAGTCCTGAGTAATGAACGAATACATCATTGCCGGATTCATCAGAGATGAAACCATAGCCCTTTTGGTTGTTGAACCATTTTACTGTACCTTTGTTCATTGCAGTACCTCCAAATAATAATCTATGCTTATCATATGCACAGAACTAATATAGCATAAGCATTTTAAAAAGTAAAGGAAATTTTAAAGTTCTTCGTAAGCGACGGCATTTTTATGTAAAAATTTCTGTATCAGCTTGTCCCATTCCTGATCCAGAATATGATTTGTGGAAAAGATGGTATAGGAAATCCCTGTAGTCAGAATGATATTTCCGTTTTGAAAAGTCAAATTGATAAAAATACCTTTTACATCATTGGAAGTAAAACCGCTTTCGGAACAGGCAAGGGTATTTGCCATATTTTCCGGAGAAAGCATCAGGATAAATTTGAAATATACAGGAGTGCGGCTGCCTCGAATTAGCTGGTAGCAAATGGGACGCAGTGTGGAATAAGGAAGAATAGAGCCTTTGGAAAGATTTTGTTCTTCTAATTCTTCTTTGGAGTAAAAAGAAGGATTGATATGTCCGTCAATGGTAAAGGTAGCATCTTTGGCAATGGTGGCCTCAGACAGCAGGAAATGGTCAAAAATCTCACTGCATAAAAGCTGGTTGATAAACGTTTTCTTGTCGGTTAGTTTTAATGCGATCAAATGAAACACCTCATAATTTATAGAATGTATCATCTATTTTAACATATCTACTTTGAAAAGTTCAAATAATATAGTAAAATAAGCAGTAACCATAACTATGAGGTCAAGGGCCAAATCGTGATCAGTAACGATAGAAATGGAGAAAATTGTGAAGAAAAATAGATTAAAACTGTTTTGTCTGGTTATATGCATGACTGTAAGCATACAGTTTTTGACAGGATGTGAAGTTTTATCCAGACTTGAAGCAGAAATCTCCCAGAGTGAGATGAAGACAAATATATTCAAAAAACCGTCTAAAAAAGCAGGGCAGGAGACAACGGACGAATCGGAAACTGCTTTAGAGACAGAGGTACAAGATGTTCCAAAAGAGCCGGAAACAGACAGAGAGCCCTTTGGAAGAGAGACGGATATGGCGTATGCAGATAATTATGCATATGCGACGCTTGGAGAGGATGCCAGGGAAGTGTATCATGAAATGCTGACGGCAATCCTGGAGCATGAAGAAAAAATCGAAGTTTCTACGTTGGATGTGGATATCCTGGAGGAAGTTTACAGGGCGATCTGTGCCGATTACGGAGGATTGTACTGGGTGTCCGGGTATGTCTATACCCAGTACAGCAGAAACGGTGAGCCCACAGGTATGGAGTTTCAGCCAAAATACACGATGGATGCCGATGAGAGAGAAGAAATTCAAAAGCAGATTGATGCGTCGGTGGAAGAACTGTTGGCAGGAATATCCTTAAATGATTCCGACTATGCAAAGGCAAAATATGTATTTGAGATCTTGGTACAGAATGTGGATTATGATGCAGGTGCAGAAAACAACCAGAATATCATCAGCGCCTTTTTAAACAGGGCTACCGTCTGTCAGGGATATGCCTGTGCAACCCAGTATCTGCTGCGGCTGCTTGGAATTCAAAGCGCCATTGTTACAGGCAATGCCAATGGGGAATCCCATGCCTGGAATCTGGTGCGTTTGGACGGAGACTACTATTATATGGATACGACCTGGGGGAATTCCAGGTATTTGGACAGCGACAGCCAAGTGGAAAAATATGTAAACTACAATTATCTGGCTATTACATCAGAGGAAATCAGCAGAACCCATATTTTGGACAACAGTTTCAGACTGCCGGAATGCACACATACGGAAGATAATTATTTTATAAAAGAGAACCGCTATTTTGAGGAATGGAATCCGGAGCCGGTAGGAGCTTTGTTGAAAGAATCTTGGAATGCAGGAGGAGGCGACGTTGCTGTAAAGTTTGCATCTCCTGATTTATACGGGAAGGCACTTCAGTATTTTATTACAGATCAACATATTGCGGACTATTGCGAAAATATTTCTTCGATTTTTTATCTGGAGGATAAGGAAATGTATGTGCTGACCTTCCATTTTTTATAGTCTCCGGGTAAAAAATGCTTTTCATATGCAGATACTTGTGTTATAATATTCTGCGAATATGAATTAAAAGAGGTACGATAGAAAAGAAAAGGAGATTTTATCATGAAACATATCAAAACCTTAAATACAAAAAGATTACAGAACACCATTAAAAAAGGCGGCTGCGGCGAGTGCCAGACTTCCTGCCAGTCAGCATGCAAGACTTCCTGTACCGTAGGGAATCAGACTTGTGAGCATAGCAAATAAACGCATTGACTATGATTACATATACGGGCCGCGCGCACAGCGTGCGGTCATTTGTTCGTTATATATACGGAGATTCCTTTAAGCGTTGAAACATGCATATGAAAAGGAATAGAATAGGAAGAGAGGAAGTATTGCAGTGGTTCATCAGTACAAAAATAACGGCTATAATATTGTTCTGGATGTAAACAGCGGTGCGGTCCATGTAGTAGACGATGCGGCATATGACGTGATTGCTTTGTGGGAATCCCATACAAAGGATGAGATCATAGAAAAGCTGCAGTCTGATTATGATATCGAACAGATCAAAGAGGCAATTGAGGAGACGGCTTCTCTGGAAACAGAAGGGATTTTGTTTACCAAAGATGCATATGAGAATGTTGTTCCAAGAAGGCAGCAGACAGTAGTAAAAGCGTTGTGCCTGCATATTGCCCATGACTGCAATTTAAGATGCCGGTATTGTTTTGCAGATGAAGGGGAATACCATGGAAAAAGGGCATTGATGTCCTATGAAACCGGAAAAGCGGCACTGGATTTTCTGATTGCCAATTCCGGGAACCGAAGAAATTTGGAAGTGGATTTTTTCGGCGGTGAGCCGACGATGAATTTTCAGGTGGTAAAGGATCTGGTGGCATACGGAAGAGAGCAGGAGAAACGCTTCGATAAGAAGTTCCGCTTTACATTGACTACTAACGGTGTGCTTTTGAATGATGAGATTATGGAGTTTGCCAATCGGGAAATGTCAAACGTGGTGCTTAGCATAGACGGTCGTAAAGAAGTCAACGACAAGATGCGTCCTTTTGCAAACGGCAGTGGCAGCTACGATTTGATTGTGCCGAAGTTTCAGAAGTTTGCAGAGAGCAGAAATCAGACAAACTACTATGTCAGAGGCACGTTTACCCACCATAATCTGGATTTTTCCAAAGACGTACTGCATCTTGCGGATCTTGGGTTTCAACAGATTTCCGTAGAGCCGGTGGTGGCTCAGCCGGAGGATGATTATGCAATCCGGGAAGAAGATCTGCCCCAGTTATTTGAGGAATATGACAAGCTGGCCAAAGAAATGGTGAAACGGCATAAACATGGAGATGATTTTCATTTTTTCCATTTTATGATAGATTTAGAGGGAGGTCCCTGTGTGATTAAGAGGCTTTCGGGCTGCGGTTCGGGAACGGAGTATCTTGCAGTTACCCCTTGGGGAGACCTCTATCCATGCCACCAGTTTGTAGGTAATGAGAAGTTTTGTATGGGAAATGTTACGGAAGGCGTTAAAAATACTGCTTTGCGGGAAGAATTTAGCAGTTGTAACGTCTATTCCAAAGAAAAATGCCGAAGCTGTTTTGCGAAATTTTATTGCAGCGGCGGCTGTGCGGCCAATTCTTACAATTTCCATGGAGATATTCACAATGCCTATGATATCGGGTGTGCATTACAGAAGAAACGTGTGGAATGCGCTATTATGATAAAAGCAGCAGAAACGTGTGGAACAGAGTAAAAGAAAGGAAGAAAAGAGATGAAGAACAAATTCAGTAAAGGTCAGGGCTGTGCAATGCTCTTAGTGATTGCCCTGGTGCTTGGAGGACTTGCATATTATGCATCCATTATTCTTTCTTCTACCGGAATCGGTGAAGATAGGAGCATTAAACTGGGACTGGATCTGGCAGGCGGTGTCAGCATTACTTATCAGGTGGATGAAACTGATTTTACAGATGAAGACGTCAGTGATACGATCTACAAGCTGCAAAAGCGTGTAGAGGCGTACAGTACGGAAGCAGTTGTTTACAGAGAAGGCGATGACCGTATTACCGTTGAAATTCCCGGAGTAACAGATGCCAATGCTATTTTGGAAGAACTTGGAAAACCGGGTTCACTGGAATTTCAGACACCGGATGGAGAGGCTTTTCTGACAGGTGATATGATTGAAGATGCCCAGGCCGGTTCCTACAAAAATGACATGGGCAACAATGAATTTGTAGTAGATTTGACATTTACATCCGAAGGCGCAGAGGTATTCGGCGAAGTGACTTCTGCAAATGTAGGAAATAATCTGCCTATCGTATACGATGGCGAGGTAATCAGCAGTCCGGAAGTGCAGCAGGCAATTACCGGAGGAACAGCGCAGATTACGAAGATTGGTTCTTTTGAAGAAGCGGAAATTCTGGCATCCAATATTCGTATCGGTTCTCTTTCCTTACAGTTAAGCGAGCTGCGTTCCAACGTGGTAGGCGAACAGTTGTGAAGCGATGCGATTTCTTCCAGCTTAAAAGAATCGGCTATTGGTTTGATCATTGTAATGTTGTTTATGATGATGGTATATTTTGTACCGGGTGTTGCAGCTTCTATTGCACTTGCAATTTATACCTGTCTGGTAATTGCAACCTTATATCTGTTTGAGGTTACATTGACATTGCCGGGTATTGCAGGTATTATTCTTTCCATTGGTATGGCGGTAGATGCGAACGTTATTATATTTGCCCGTATCCGTGAGGAAATTGCCAGCGGTAAATCGGTTGGATCTTCCATCGATATAGGATTTAAGAAAGCTCTTTCTGCGATTGTGGACGGAAACGTAACAACGTTGATTGCGGCAGCCGTGCTTTATATGTTTGGTTCCGGTTCGGTGAAGGGCTTTGCCAGCACATTGGCAATCGGTATTATTCTTTCCATGTTTACGGCACTGGTGGTTACAAGATTAATCTTAAAAGCATTATTTGCATTGGGATTACAGGATGTAAAGTACTTTGGAAAGGGAAAAGTTTTAAAGACACTGCATTTAGTAGAAAGAAGAATGATTTTATTTGGTATTTCTATTGTTATCATTGCAGCCGGATTTGTTTCCATGGGCATTCATGGTTCCAATGGGAACGCATTGAATTACAGTCTTGATTTTATAGGCGGTACTTCTACAACCGTGCCTTTTGAAAAAGACTATACGATTGAAGAAATTGATTCTGAACTGGTTCCTTTGGTAGAGGGAGTGACAGGA
>CAYQRG010000099.1:0-7019 GCA_964419645.1 uncultured Eubacterium sp. | reverse complement strand
TTTGGCGGATTTTTTTGATCTGTTTTATATTGGAGAGGGAGAGACAAGCTATGATGCGCTTTTTGACCTTTATCGGTCTTGGAAAGATTCCGGAGAAGAGAGGGAAGTATTTCTGCGTCAGGCTGCCCGGATACCGGGAATTTATGTACCGTCTCTGTATCAGGTAACATATCATGAAGACGGAACCATAGCAGATTTTTCTCCGATAGAAGAAGGCATTCCTGAGAAAGTGGAGAAGCAGGTTGTGATGAACCTGACAGATTCTATTTATCCTAAGAAACCTCTTGTTCCTTTTATCAAAGCTACTCAGGACCGGGTGGTGCTGGAGATTCAGAGAGGCTGTATCCGTGGCTGCCGGTTTTGTCAGGCAGGCATGATCTATCGGCCTACCAGAGAAAAAGATGTGGAAGTTTTAAAAGAGTATGCGTATACCATGTTAAAAAATACAGGACATGAAGAAATATCTTTAAGTTCTTTAAGTTCTTCTGATTATTCTGAATTAAAGGAATTGGTCACCTATTTGATTGAAGAGTTTAAGGGAAAAGGCGTGAACATTTCCCTGCCGTCCCTTCGGATTGATGCGTTTTCTCTGGATGTTATGGGAAAAGTACAGGATATTAAGAAAAGCAGTTTAACGTTTGCTCCCGAGGCCGGTTCCCAAAGACTAAGAGATGTGATCAACAAAGGCCTGACAGAAGAAGTGATTTTAGAAGGGGCAGGAGAGGCATTTGAAGGGGGCTGGCAGAAAGTAAAGCTGTACTTTATGCTGGGCCTGCCGACGGAAACAGAAGAAGATCAGAAAGCGATTGCAGAACTGGCCAATCAGATTGCAGTCCGCTACTATGAAATACCGAAGGAAAAACGAAACGGAAAATGCCAGATTACTATCAGCACATCTTTTTTTGTGCCAAAGCCCTTTACGCCCTTCCAGTGGGCTAAGATGTATTCGAAAGAGCATTACATCGATTCTGCCAAAGTGGTCAATGAGGCTGTGAAAGAGCAGTTAAACCGAAAGAGCATACGATACAACTGGCATGAAGCAGATGTCACGGTATTAGAAGGGATTTTGGCCAGAGGGGACAGAAGGCTTGGAAAGGCAATCCGTCGCGCTTATGAACTAGGATGCCTGTTTGATTCCTGGAGTGACTTTTTTGACAATGAAAAATGGATGGAGGCTTTTGACCAGACAGGGATTGATCCGGATTTTTATACGCTGCGGGAACGTTCCATGGATGAAATTTTCCCCTGGGATTTTATTGACGCAGGGGTGACAAAAGAATTTTTAAAACGGGAATACGAAAATGCGCTGGCAGGAAAAGTGACGAAAAACTGCAGATTGCAATGTAACGGATGCGGTGTGGGAAAATATCAGGGAGGTGTATGCGTTGAGAATAAGAATTAAGTTCAGAAAGTATGGTGTGATGAAGTTCATCGGCCATCTAGATATTATGAGGTACTTTCAGAAATGCATGCGCAGAGGAAATATTGACATTGCCTATTCCGAAGGGTTTAGCCCCCATCAGATCATGTCCTTTGCGGCTCCCCTTGGAGTTGGCGTTACCAGTGACGGCGAGTATCTGGACATTGAAGTGCATTCTACCGGAAGTTCAGAAGAATCCATTCGGAATTTAAATGAAGTTATGGTAGAAGGGATTGAGATTACTTCTTACCGCAAGTTAGGAGATTCCGACAAAAAGGCCATGTCGGCAGTTGCGGCGGCGGATTATGAAATTCGGATAAAAGAAGGGTATGAAGCGCCTAAGGTGGATTATCAGGATGTACTGGAACGTTTTTTTGTAAACCCCAAAGAAGTTTTGATATCCAAAAAGACGAAAAAGAGCGAAAAGGTTATGGATTTAAAAAAGCTGGTTTATGATTTTTGGATTTCTATGGAAAACGATCAGCCGGTCTTTTATCTAAAAGTGTGTACCGGAAGTACAGATAATCTGAAACCGGAATTGGTTCTTTCGGCTTTTTATGAGTTTATGGGAGAGACGTTGAATCCGTTTGCGATTCAGATTCACAGGATTGATGTGTATGGGGAAGTAGAGGGCAGGCTGGTGTCTTTGGGAGAGATTGGAGAAGAAATAACGACAGCGTGTTGATGCAGCAATGGCATAGCCGAAAGAGATAGGAAAAAGAATGGGAAACAGAGTTGTAATTACAGAGCAAAACATAAAAGACAATCATTATTTGATCACGGCCTTATTCGAGGACAACCGTATGCTGGAAGTTTCCTGTGAAGATGTGCAGGAAGATACGCTGCTTGGAAATATTTATATCGGTAAGATCAAGCGGATTTTAGAAAAAATAGACGCTGCATTTGTAGAAATAGAGCCGGGGAAAATCACATATCTTTCCCTTCATGAGGTAAAAGACGCCATGATAGTCAGACAGTGCCGTCCCGGAAAATTAACAGAAGAAGATGAAATTGTAGTTCAGGTTGTAAAAGAAGCCGTTAAGACAAAGGATCCGACGGTTTCTACGAACATCAGCTTTAAGGGAAATGCATTGATCTTAACGACAGAAAACAAAATCCTTGGCATTTCAAAAAAATTAGACGGTGACCGGCGCAGCCGTTTTCAGGATTTATTTGCAGAAAAGAAGAGAGATGATTTCGGGTTAGTTGTCCGAACCAATGCGAAAAATTATTCCGATGAACAGCTATTAACAGAATTTCAAATGCTTTTAGAACAGTTTGAGCATTTGAAAAAACAGTGCAAACATCGTACCTGTTACAGCTGCCTGCATCAGTCGCCGCCGGGCTATGTTTCCGGTGTGAGAGATTATCTTTCCATGGACTTAGAAAAAATCGTGACGGATGATCCTAAGATACATGAAACTTTATGCAGGGCGTTTGAAAAAGAGGCCTCCATTACAAAAGATGAAATTGTCCTTTATGAAGATAAGATGCTTTCCCTTTCTGCATTATACGGGTTAAAGTCCAAGCTGGAAGCAGCTTTAAAAGAACGGGTACATTTAAAGTCAGGAGCTTATCTTGTCATTCAGCCCACGGAGGCTTTGACGGTAATTGATGTAAACAGTGGAAAATGCATCAAAGGAAAACAGAAGGATTTTTACTTAAAGATTAATTTAGAGGCGGCAGAAGAAATTGCAAGGCAGCTTAGGCTTCGGAATATTTCCGGCATCTGTCTGGTGGATTTTATCAATATGGATACAAAAGAAGCCAGAGAAGAGCTGATAGAAGTTTTGAAGCAGCATCTTGCGAGGGATACCGTTCCTGCAGTATTTATTGATTTTACGGCATTGGGATTGACCGAGATCACAAGGAAGAAAGTGAGAAAGCCCTTGTGGGAACAGCTGTCCGGAAATGATTAAGTGAGGTACATGTTATGAAAACGAGAGAAGAAGCGTTATCTTACGGCCTGTCCTTTCCAAACACCTATCAGGATGCCCCGTTTCATGATGACAACTGGCAGATCGTAAGAGTAAAAGGAAGCAAAAAAACATTTCTCTGTACCTACGAGAGAAACGGTTATATCAATCTGAATATAAAAGCAGATCCGGAGTGGAGAGATTTCTGGCGGAATACGTATCCATCTGTAACTGCCGGCTGGCATCAGAACAAAGAACATTGGAATACGATTATTTTAGACGGGACAATCCCGGAAAAGGATATCCGACGGATGATAGCGGAAAGTTATGATTTGATTACGGACACACCGTCAAAACGGATTTATGAAGCTGTGAAAAAAATCCCCAAAGGGCAGGTAGCAACCTATGGGCAGGTGGCTGCCCTTGCCGGAGATAAAAAGATGGCGCGTGCCGTCGGAAATGCACTGCATAAAAATCCGGACCCGGGGACAATTCCCTGCTATCGGGTAGTGAATGCCAAAGGAGAGCTGTCCGGAGAATTTGCATTCGGCGGGGATGGGGCACAGGCGAAGCTGTTAGAGGCAGACGGAATCGAAGTGGTAAACGGCAGGGTAGATTTGGAAAAATATGGAATGAAATGGCAGTAGGAAAATTTGTAGGAAAATTTGAGCAGCAAAATGTAGAAAATGCATATTTGATATGGTATGATTTAACTATATATTGCATATGAGGAGGTAAATTATGGCAATTAGTTTACAAAAAGGACAAAAAGTTAATTTGAAAAAAACAGCTTCTGCAGGGTTAGGAGAAATTTTAGTCAATTTGAATTGGAATTCCAAACCGGCAAAGAAAGGTTTATTTTCAGCTTTCAGAGGCAACCAGGGAATTGACCTTGATCTGGGATGCCTCTATGAATTAAAAGACGGACGCAAAGGGGCGGTTCAGGCATTGGGCAATGCATTTGGTTCCTTCAATCAGCCTCCGTATATCATGTTAGACGGAGATGACAGAACCGGGGCGGCTGTGGCAGGTGAGAATTTAAGGATCAATGGAGATCAGATTTCAAAGATTCAGCGGATTCTTGTATATACTTTTATTTATGAAGGCGTTGCAAATTGGCAGCAGGCAGATGCAGTCGTTACCATTAAGTATCCCGGTGCAGAAGATTTGGTAGTGCAAATGGATACTTACAATTCTTCAAAAATTATGTGCGGACTTGCTTTATTTGAAAATATGAATGATGAGACATTTAGTGTAGAAAAAATCATTCAGTTTTATAATGGACATTCTGAATTAGATCGGGCATTTGGCTGGGGAATGCGTTGGAGTCCCGGAAGGAAATAGGAGGAACTTGTATGAAACTGATTTCCTGGAATGTAAACGGGCTGCGTGCCTGTGTGCAAAAAGGATTTTTGGATTTTTTTATGCAAATGGATGCGGATATTTTCTGTATTCAGGAGAGCAAGCTTCAGGCAGGACAGATTGATCTGGAGCTTGCGGGTTATTATCAATACTGGAATTACGCAGTAAAAAAAGGATATTCCGGAACAGCTATTTTTACAAAAAAGGAGCCGATGAATGTAACACTTGGCATGGGAATAGAAGAGCACGACCAGGAAGGCCGCGTGATCACTTTGGAATATCCGGAATTTTATATGGTAACCGTATATACGCCGAATTCTCAGAATGAGCTGGCAAGGCTAAGCTACCGGATGCAGTGGGAGACGGATTTTCTGGCATATTTAAAAGGGCTGGAAAAGAAAAAACCGGTGATATTCTGCGGTGATTTAAATGTGGCGCATCAGGAAATTGATTTGAAGAATCCAAAGTCCAACCGGAAAAATGCAGGCTTTACAGATGAAGAAAGACAGAAATTCACTGAGCTGACGCAGGAAGGATTTATTGATACTTTCCGCTATTTTTATCCGAAACAAGAAGGCATTTATTCCTGGTGGTCTTATCGGTTTCGGGCAAGAGAAAAGAATGCCGGATGGCGCATTGACTACTTCTGTGTATCGGAGAGCCTGAAAGAGAAACTCATAGATGCAAAAATTCATACGGAAGTCTTTGGCTCTGACCATTGTCCGATAGAACTTACAATAGAGCTATAGGTATGGGACGTTATATTAAGCAGCAAGGATACAGGATATTGTATTGAAATTTTACAATATCCTGTATTTTCTTTTTTATGGAATGGCAAAATTTTAAGCTTTGTCAGTATTCAACTCCCTGTATGTAAGAGCAATGATCACAGCGGAAACAACTGCCGTAAGTATATCCGATACGGGCATAGAGTAAAGGACGCCGTTAAGGGCAAAATACCGGGGCAGTAAAATTGCAAATCCTACGCCGAATAGAATTTCACGGATCATTGACAGGGCAGTGGAAGCAGCGGCTTTGCCCATTGCCTGTAAAAAGATAAATGCCGCTTTGTTTACGCAGGCAAAGATGATCATACAAAGATAAATCCGAAATGCCTTTATTGCAAAATCCGTATAATAAACACTTTCATTTGCCGCGCCAAATATGGCAATCAGCTGTTTTGGCATAAGTTCCACAATCAATAATGAGACTGCGCCGACAGAGGCTTCACAAATAAGAAGTTTCGTAAATAGCTTTTTTACCCGTAATTTGAGCCCGGCGCCCATATTAAATCCCACAATTGGAATGCAGCCTGCCGCCATTCCTACAACAATGGAAATGACAATCTGGAAGAATTTCATTACAATTCCCACAACTGCCATTGGGATCTGGGCATATTGCTCCTGGCCAAAGACTGCATCCATGGCACCGTATTTACGGATCATATTATTGATTGCTGCCATGGCTGCTACAAGGGATATCTGCGAAAGAAAACTACAGATGCCCAGTGTCAGTGTATGTTTTACGATATCTGCTTTCAGTGGGAATACAGCTTTTGAAAGCTGTATGGTTTTGGTATGTCCAAGATACCAGAGGGCGAGAATGGCTGTAACAATTTGGCCGAACACAGTTGCAACAGCAGCTCCCATCATTCCCCATTGAAAGACGAAAATAAAAATCGGATCAAAAATGATGTTGATAACGGCGCCCGCAAGAGTGGAGATCATTGCAAATTTGGGACTGCCGTCTGCGCGGATGACAGGATTCATTGCCTGCCCGAACATATAGAACGGAATGCCCAGGGAAATATAAAAGAAATATTCTTTTGAGTGCCGAAATGTTTCTGCATTGACGGTACCTCCAAACATGGAAATGATTGGTTCTTGAAAAAGAATATAGATCATACACAGGAGGATTCCGCTGACTGCTGTTAATACAATGGCGTTTCCAACACTTCTGTTTGCATCTTCGGCATTTTTTCTGCCCAGGCTTAAGCTTACAAATGCACAGCAGCCATCTCCGATCATAACTGCAATGGCCAAAGCGATAACGGTAAGAGGAAATACGACTGTATTGGCAGCATTGCCATAGGAGCCAAGATAGCTGGCATTTGCAATAAAAATTTGATCAACGATGTTGTACAGCGCACCGACAAGGAGCGATATGATACAGGGGATTGCATATTTCTGCATAAGTTTACCGACTTTTTCGGTGGCGAGATAAGATTGATTTGTTTGTTCCATAATAGTACCTCCAGATAATTTATACGAGTACAAAACAAATAGGTGTAAATCCATAAGTCTGGATTTACACCTTTTCGG
>CAYQRG010000098.1:0-7039 GCA_964419645.1 uncultured Eubacterium sp. | reverse complement strand
CGAAAGGGGCGGTTTACGCCGGATTGTTTTGAGGTGTCTTTTTCCTATGCCGAGAATTTGAAATCCGTGCATTTTCATCTCAGCGAAGAGGAAAAGATGCATCTGCAGGGACGGATTGACCGGATTGATACTTATCGGGATGCGGATAAATTATATGTAAAAGTCATTGACTATAAATCCGGAAATATGAGCTTTCAGCTTTTAAATGTGTACTACGGATTGCGGCTGCAGTTGGTGGTTTATATGAATGCAGCCCTTGAGATGATGCAGCAGCGTTATCCGGATTATGAGGCAGTTCCGGCAGGCATTTTCTATTATCATGTGGATGATCCTATGATTGAGGCAGATGAGACGATAGAGGAAGAAGAGCTGCAAAAAAAGATTTTCCAGAAACTGAAGTTAAACGGAGTGGTAAACGAAGACCGGGAAGTGATCAATACCTTAGATACTTCTATGGAAATAGAATCCAGTGTAAATTCCAGTGTGATTCCGGTGGGCGTCAACAAAGACGGCAGTCTGAAAAAAGTATCCAAAACCCTTAGCACAAAGGATTTTGCAGCATTGTCCTCGTATGTCAATGAGACAATTCTGCATTTGGGACAGCGAATGATGCAGGGAGATATCGGTGTTTCTCCTTATGAGCTGGCAGGAAAGACCGGCTGTGATTACTGTGAATTCCGTGGTATCTGCCATTTTGATACGAAGATTCCGGGATTTGCCTTCCGCAGGCAAACGGAGCTTTCCGAGGAAGAACTGTTGTGCAGGATGAGAGGAGAGGAGCAGTGAAGTCGAAGCTGAGTTGTTCCTAGAGGAGGGAGAAACATGAGCATGAGCTGGACAAAAGAACAAAAACAGGTCATCACACTGCGGGATAAAAATATTCTGGTTTCTGCAGCAGCAGGCTCCGGCAAGACAGCCGTTTTGGTAGAGCGTATCATCGGAAGGATTTTAGACGAAAAAAATCCCGTAGACATCGACCGGATGCTGATCGTGACTTTTACTTCCGCAGCGGCAGCGGAAATGCGGGAGCGTATCGGAGAGGCAATTCATGCCGCATTGGAAAAAGATCCCGGAAACAGCCATTTGATCCGGCAGTCTACCCTGCTGCATTATGCCCAGATTACAACGATCCACAGTTTCTGTCTGAACCTGATCCACACCTATTTTCATCAGGTGGATTTGGAACCCAATTTTCGGATTGCAGAAGAAGGGGAATTGAATCTTTTGCAGGAAGATGTGATGCAGGAGGTGCTGAATGCGAACTATGAGAGGGGAACAGAGGAATTTCTGCAGTTTGTAGAGTGTTTTGCAACGGGCAAAAAAGATGACGGATTAAAGGATATGATCTTAAAGCTGTATGATTTTGCCATGAGCTATCCCTGGCCGAAGGAGTGGCTTAGGAATATTCTCGCCTGCTACCGGTTTGAAGATTTCGGGGAATTGGAGCAGAAAGAGTGGATGCAGGCAGGAGTTACCTATCTGAAAAATATGTTTACCAATCTTAGCCAGATAGCAGGGGACAATATCAAAATCGCATCAGAGAACGACGGACCGGAGTATCTATTGGGAACAGTCCGAAAAGACCTGCTGCAAATGGAGCATTTAAAAGCGGCAGAGACATATCGGCAAATGGCAGCAGCATTGTCAGAGTTAAGTTTTGACCGGCTGCCTTCCTCCAGGGGATATGAGGGAAGCAAAGAAAAATTAGACTGGGTAAAAGAACAGCGGGAGCAGATCAAAGACACCATAAAAAAGATTAAGGCGGATTTCTTTTTTGCAGGAGAAGAGGAGATTGCAAACCGGCTTTCTTCCATGGGGCCTGTAGCAGAAGAGCTGATGCGGCTCACAGAGGAATTTATGGATGCCTTTGACAGGAAAAAGAGAGAAAAAAATCTTTTGGATTTTGATGATTTGGAACATTTTGCTCTGAAAATTTTAATAGACGAAAGTACAAAAGAACCTACCGAGGCGGCGCTCCAGTGCAGAAAGCTGTACGAAGAAGTGATGATTGACGAATACCAGGACAGCAATCTGGTGCAGGAGAGCCTTTTGTCTGTTGTTTCCAAAGAGGCAGAGGGTGTATACAACCGTTTTATGGTGGGAGACGTCAAACAGAGCATTTACCGGTTCCGTCTGGCCAGGCCGGAGCTTTTTATGGAAAAATACGATACTTATTTTTCCGATGAGGAGAAAGAAGAGACCGGGAAAAATGAACGCTGCCAGAAAATCGAGCTGCGGAAAAATTTTAGGAGCCGTAAGGAAGTTCTTGAGATTACAAATGATATTTTTTACCGTATTATGAAAGCGGATCTGGGCAGGATCAATTACGATGCATCTGCCGCTTTATATCCGGGGGCAGTGTATGAGGAAAGCGGGGATATGAAGGCAGAGCTGATTGTGGCAGATTCCAAAGATGAACTTTTGGAGGAGGCCGAATTGACGGATCCAATCCGTTTAGAGGCGGAATTAGTGGCATCTAGAATCCGAAGAATGATTCGTGAGCAGAAGGTGACAGACAAAGCAACTGGACATCTTCGACCTGCCGTATATTCGGATATTGTCATTTTGCTGCGGAGTTTCGGCAAATATGCGGATACTTTTATGGAAGTTATGGAAGAGAAAAAAATACCTGCCTATGCAGCTTCCAAAACAGGTTATTTTAAAACGATAGAGATTCAGACGATTTTAAATCTGTTAAAGATTTTGGACAATCCGAGGCAGGATATTCCTCTGGCGGCGGTGCTGCGTTCTCCCGTGGGCGGTTTTTCAGATGAGGAACTGGCTCTGCTGAAAGCCTCTGGAAAGAAAAAATCTTTTCACAGCTGTATTTTAGAACCGGCGGCGGAAGAACTGCCGGAAGAGCTTTTTCGGAAATTAAACGGTTTTCTGGAAAAATTATCTTCGTATCGGGAATTGGTCACAAGGCTTTCCATACATGAGCTTTTGTATCACATTCTGGAGGATACCGGATATGCCAGGTATGCGGCTGCCATGCCCGGCGGAGAAAGACGGAAAGCCAATATTGAAATGCTTTTGGAAAAAGCTGCTGCCTATGAAAAAACAAGCTATCGGGGATTGTTTCACTTTATCCGGTATATGAATAAACTGCAGAAATATGAAGTGGATTACGGAGAGGCAGATGTGGTGGGAGAAAATGCCAATGCGGTGCGGATTATGACGATTCACAAGAGCAAAGGACTGGAATTTCCCATTGTTTTTGTATGCCAGACGGCGAAACAGTTTAACCGTATGGATGTTAGAAGCCAAATGGTCATTCATCCGGATTTAGGAGCGGCTTTGGATTATATTGATCCGAAACTGCGGATAAAAGGGGCCACTCTTTATAAAAAAGCAGTTGCAAAGCAAATGGAGCTGGAAAGCCTGGGAGAAGAGCTTCGGGTGCTCTATGTTGCATTTACCAGAGCAAAAGAAAAACTGGTCATTACAGGTGTAGAAAAAGAGATTCGGGACAAAATTGAAAAACAAATGAAACGGCAGCAGGCAGGGGAACTTTCCTTTGTTGTCCGGGCAGGGGCAAATTCTTTTCTGGACTGGATTCTGCCTGGAATGATTGCGGCGGGAGACGGCGATTTGATACAGGTATGGGATGTGCAGGATTTGGTGGAAGAAGAAACCATAAGCAGGATCAAAGAGGCGGAAGGATTTGATTTTTTGCTGCAGCAGACAATCGGGGAGGATAAAGAGGCAGATGCTTATGTAGAGGAGCAGTTGTCTTACCGCTATCCCTGCCGGATAGAAACGAGCCGGAAAACCAAATATTCCGTGTCAGAATTAAAGCATCGGGCCATAGAAGCAGTCTTTGAGGAAGAGGAACGGGGAGAGAACCCCTTTGCCGAAGAAGAGATCATTCCTTATATTCCCAAGTTTGCAGGGGGAGAATCGGAAGTCAACAGAGGGGCATTGCGGGGAAGTGCGATGCACCGCGTTGTGGAATGTCTGCCGATTGAAAAACTGGCAGGAAATGAAAATTTAGATCAGGAATTGGATGGCCAGATTGCAGAGATCGTAGAAAAAGGACTGATGACGGAAGAGATGAGGTTGCTTTTAAATAAAGAAAAGCTGAAACATTTTTACCAGTCAGACCTTGCTCTTCGGATGAAGAGGGCGGCAGACAGAAAGGAACTGTATCTGGAACAGCCTTTTGTTATGGGGCGGCCGGCGGATGAGATTGAGAAAGACGGCAGTGATACGATGGTGTTGATTCAGGGAATTATAGATGTATTTTTCCTGGAGAATCAGGAGATTGTGCTGCTGGATTATAAGACGGATTCTGTGAAGAGTGAGAAAGAGCTGGTGGACCGGTATAGGAAGCAGCTGGAATTGTATCAGAGGGCTTTGGAGGATAATTTGGGGATGAAGGTGAAGGAGAAGTTGATTTATTCTTTTTCGTTGGAGAAGACGATTTTGGTTTTGTAATGTGAAATCTTGTGGCAGAGGGCCGTCCGGCAGGGGTAGGGGGAAAAGGTATGCGTTCGGGGACTGTATTCCCTTCGGTCATAAGGTCTTCCTCACGGCATATCTTTTCCCCCTACCCCTGCCGGACTACACTGTGCAAGATGGTACAATACCTAAAAAATCGTATTATAAAGAAGGAGGGTGGACGTTGATATGGATTATGGTAGGCTGTTAGAGAAAAGGGATCTATGGGATAGTGGAAAACATAAAATTGATAAAGTTACGATATCGTCATATGAAAAGGATTTTGAGTTGGCATATACGCATAATTCAACTGCCATTGAAGGAAATACACTTACATTAATGGAAACAAAAGTAGTGTTGGAAGATGGAATTTCGATTGGCGGAAAAGAATTAAGAGAGATTTATGAAGTTGTAAATCACAAAAAAGCATATTATTATGTAAAGAAATGTATTGAAAAACAGAAACAATTAGATGAAAATATTGTAAAAGATATTCATGCAATTTTGACAGAAAATATAATTGTAGGTGGCATATATAGAAATCAGGAAGTGAGAATTAGCGGAGCCGGTCATACACCACCAACAGGAAATGCTATGTATGTGCAAATAAAGAATTTCTATGCGGATTTAGAGTGGAAAAGGAAAGAACAGAAGCCTATAGAGCTGGCAGCATGGACTCATGCAGAATTTGTACGGATACATCCTTTTATCGACGGAAATGGACGAACAGCAAGATTAATTATGAATTACCAACTTATGATGAATGGCTTTCTGCCAATATCAATAGCAAAAGAAAACCGGTTAGAATACTATAATGCCTTAGAAGAATATGCAGTAAATGGGAATTTAGAACCGTTTTTGGAATTAATTGCAATACTGGAAGAGGAACGGTTGGACACCTATGTAGCATTGATGGAATAATGAAAGAATAGAGGGATTGTGTTGTCATTCGTAGAATGCTACAATGTGAAAAAGGTCGAATGTAAGGAGTAACGATGAAATATATATTAGCCTCCGCATCACCGCGGAGAAAAGAGATTTTAGAGCAGATTGGTTTGGAATTTGAGATTATTCCTGCCAGGGGAGAAGAAGTGATGCGCTTTACCAGGCCGGAAGAAATTGTTATGGATCTTTCCAGGCAGAAGGCAGAGGAAATTGCGAAGCAGCGGGAAAAAGAACCGGCACCGGAACTGGTTATCGGCGCAGATACCGTAGTTGCCAAAGACGGCATCATATTGGGGAAACCAAAGGATGAAGAAGATGCTTACCGGATGCTTTCGATGCTGCAAGGGACCAACCATAAAGTGTATACAGGAGTGACTTTTATCCTGAGAAAAGAATCCGGTGTGCAGGTACACAGTTTTTTTGAAGAGACAGAAGTTTTTATGCATCCCATGAGTGAAGAGGAACGCCGTTTGTACATCAGTACGAAGGAACCTTTTGACAAAGCCGGAGGATATGGGATACAGGGCAGATGTGCTGTGTTTATTGAGAAGATTCATGGAGACTATCAGAATGTGGTGGGGCTTCCGGCGGCAGGCATTTATCAGGAATTAAAAAAGCTGGGCATTGATATTTATGCAGAATCATAATATACTGTTACTATTCAGATGTTTGATAGGGACAAAGCGAATTGACAGGGGGTTATTTTATGGAAACATATGATGAAGAATGCTTGGAGGTGTTTTTGGAAAAGCAGCTGCAGTTATTCCGTGAGGAAGTTGCGTCTAATCTGGAAGAGGCAGAGGCATTTTTGGAAGACTGCATGGCAGTAGTCTGTAGAAATTTCAAAGAAGTAAAAGCATATTTTGAAGAATCCGGCATGGATATTTCCGGTATGAGCGATCAGGAGATCGAAGAGGCCAGCGAAGTATTTCCGTTACCGGACGGCAGATATTTGATCGTAGAAGGATAAATGTGAAAGAAAAACAGAATTTGGAGCACGTATGAGAAAAAAGAAAAAGAGAATACTTACAGGAATTCTGGCAATGACTCTTTTACTTGGGGGCTGCAATATTGGAGGCAGAGAAGTTGTTATTACGGGAGGACTGGGAAGTGAGGACGTATTCCGGATTGGCGGAGAGTCCTGTAAACTGTCAGAGGCAAAAGTATATCTTGCCAATTATCAGAATATCTATGGGAAGAGTTACGGAATCGACTTGTGGGAGCAGGGATTCCACAAAGATAAACTAACAGAATATATCAAAGAAATTGCTCTTTCTGAAATGAGCCAGATTGTATGCATGGATCTGTTGGCATTAGACCAGGAAATTTCTCTCAGTGAAGATGAAAAGCAGAAGATTGAAAACGCGGCAAAAGAATATTATCTGTCTTTAACAGAAGAAGAAAAGGAATTTACGGAAGCATCCGAATCGGATATTAAATCCATGTATGAAGATTATGTGCTTGCTGATAAGGTATATCGGTCTCTTACGGTAGGGATAGATGCGGAAGTCAGTGATGATGAGGCCAGGATCATGGAAGGGATGCAGATTTATGTCAAGGGCAAGAAAAAAGCAAAAGAAGTAGAGCAGAAATTAGCTGCCGGAGAAGATTTTGCCGCAGTTGCCAGCAATTATAACAAAAAGCCGGTGATTGA
>CAYQRG010000097.1:0-7062 GCA_964419645.1 uncultured Eubacterium sp. | reverse complement strand
GGTCCATGTATCTTTAAATCCAAAGTAAAACGGCAGAATTCCTTCTGACTGAATCGTATCACAAAGTGAGATCAATTCTTCCCATGTTGTAGGAATTTTCCAGCCATGCTCCTGAAACATCTCACGGTTATAAAGAATACCTGCTGCATTTGCCACATAGGGCACGCCGTATGTACCTTCTGTGGGAACAAATTCCAGACCCTCCAAAATATCCACATATCCCGGATTGATATCGGAAAGACCGTCGAAATCCGATACGTCTGCCAAAATGTCTGCGTCGATAAAATAAGAATAGTTAATATCGCCGCCGATTCCCAGAATATCCGGATAATCCTCCCTGATAAACCTGGTTTTTAAAATTGTCATAGCTTCATTGGGTGAATTAATTGTCAAGTGGATGTCATCATGCGTATTGTTAAACTTTTCTTCCAGCTCCCTAAAAACCTCCACCGCTTCCTGTTTGTACGATACCAGCTCAATTTCCGTCTTGCCATTGTTGTTCTCTCCGCCGCATCCACAGAGGAAACTTGCTGCAAGCATCGTACATACCGGAATAAGACTTAACATCTTTTTCCTCATTCCTTTTACTCTCCTTTCATTATCCATTCTTTCTGCAAACATTCTAACATTCCAATATACGTCTATAAATATCATGTTTTTTCCATTTTTATACCAAAATGCAACTTTTTTGCAATATATGAAAAATAGGGTAGCATTTTGGTATATTTACAGATATACTGATAGAACATGAATGTGCTTACAGGAGGGATATGATGAAGGATTTGCTGTTTTCTGTTTTTCCAAATGAGAATTTTATTGACCTTAGTCTTTACCAGTTCGGCTGGGAACGCTGCACCCCTTCCCACGCTTTTGGCCCTGCCGCAAGAACACACTTTCTATTCCACTATATCATATCCGGTACGGGAACTTTATACGCAGATGATACTTCCGGCATGACACAAACTTATCAGGTTAAAAGCGGACAGGGTTTTATGATCTTTCCCAACCAGATCACAACTTATGTTTCCGATAAAAATCTCCCCTGGGAATATGTCTGGCTGGAATTTGACGGGCTGCGTGTAAAAGAGGCTCTTGAAATCGCAGGTCTTTCTCCAAATGCTCCCATATACCGTGCCCATTCCCATGTTTATCGGGAGACCATGATGAATGAAATGCTCTATATTGTGGAGCACAGTGATTTATCTCCGTTTCATCTGATCGGCCATCTCTATCTCTTTTTTGATGCCCTGACAAATTCAATTGCATCTTTAAGGCTGAAAAAGGGAGGACGACTTCGTGACTTCTATGTCCGTGAAGCCTTAAATTATATTGAACAGAATTTCCACAATGACATATCTGTGGAAGATATTGCAGACACCTGCGGCTTAAACCGCAGCTATTTTGGAAAAATATTTAAGGAGTCCACAGGGCGGACTCCTCAGGAATTTTTATTGAACTACCGCATGACCAAAGCTACGGAGCTTTTGAAGCTGACAAAGCTTTCTGTCGGTGACATCAGCAATGCAGTAGGATATGATAACCCTCTTCATTTTTCGAGGGCATTTAAAAATGTTTTCGGCATTTCACCCAGAGAATGGCGTAACCAGAACCGGATGCAACCGGTGGGTAATCAATCGTAGGCCTGTCTTTTCTTTTACATTCCACCAGCATCAAAGATACCATGAAACAAACTCACCGTTTCATAAGCTGCAAAAGCCTCTGCTTTCGCCTGGCTGTCATCTGACACATTCTGCACAGGATTCTTTGACTGTCCGGTCAGAAACGTATGCAGACTCTGCTGTCTCTTCAACTGTTGACTTCTGTATGCCTGCAGATCTGCCGCCTCTTTTGCTTTGGCCTCCTCTGCGGCCTTTAATTGCTGCTCTTTTAAAAGCTCTTTTGTTCTTTTATGGCGTTTCATCCACCAGGATTCTTCTTTTGTTTGCGTTTTATCTCCATTTATGGAGGATTTGCTGAATCCTTCCCCGTGATGCTCTTCAATAGATGCTCCGAAATGTTCAAAAATGATCATTCCGGAATTGCCTCCCCATCCAAAAAAGGGATTGCGCACAGATCTGTCTTCTACAAAATATCCCAGAATCCACGCCTCATAGTCCGGATCTTTTTTCATCTGCTCCCAGCCTTTCTCCGAAATGGAAAGATGGTTTTCGTCATAAATTCTTGTAGAATCATAAGGAATCGTATTCAATAAAGAATAGAAATATTGCTGATATTCTTCCATTGTCATATCTTCCCTGGAAACATTCTCAGCACTGTTTTTCACTCTGACCTTTTTCCCCGCCTGTACCTGTTTGTCTACATGGGCGGCACTCTCCGGATGCCTTTTCTTGTAGTCATCCACTACACTCTCTTGTTGATATGTGGTATTGCCTTCCTGGCTTTTTGTTTTTTCGGTATATGTACCGGTAAACGTATAGGTATAACTGCTTTTTTGTGTATAGGCTGTATTGATGACACTCATGTTTTTCCCTCCGATCTCAACTCTCTGATATGATTTTCGGCAAAAATACACGTCTATAAAGACCTTTGTTACCAACTGTCTCTTTTCTGTCACCAATTCTTATATTCCTTATGCGGGCGTATGCATAAAAATCGGCTGCCCAAATACTGGACAGCCGGTAGTCTGATTCTTTTATACTCTGGATAAATATTCGCCTGATCTTGTATCAATCTTGATCACATCATCCTGATTGACAAACAACGGAACATATACGGTAGCGCCTGTTTCTACAACTGCAGGTTTCGTAGCTCCTGTTGCTGTATCGCCTTTAAATCCGGGCTCTGTATCTGTAATCTGCAGTTCCACAAACAGAGGCGGTTCTACTGCAAATACGCTTCCATTGTGAGAACAAACCTTTACCATTTCATTCTCTTTTACGAATTTCAATGCATCACCAATATCATCCTTGCTCAATGCAATCTGATCATATGTTTCAACGTCCATGAAGTAGAATAAATCTCCATCTGCATATAAGTACTGGTAATCTTTTCTGTCGATACGCGCCTGCGGACATTTCTCTGTAGGACGGAATGTTTTCTCTACGACACCGCCGCTCTTAATATTCTTTAACTTGGTTCTGACAAATGCTGCACCTTTTCCCGGTTTCACATGCTGGAATTCGATAATCTGAAATATATTTCCTTCTAACTCGATGGTAATACCATTCCTGAAATCTCCTGCTGAAATCATAAATTTTCCTCCTTAATACGTTTGGGCTTTAACCACTTGTACATTTTATAATAAAAGTATTGGTTTTTCAACCTTTTTTTACCTTATTCTAAAATTAATCCTAAGATATGCTGCCCTGCCTACCTTGCCAGCGACTGCGCCATCCTGTGATAAGTATGGCGAATGCCTCTGATTGCCGTACTGTATGCCATAATATTCTCCGGCAACGCCATGCCTACATAGCCGGAATCTCCGATGTGATGAATGTCTGTGCCGGTCATTTTGCATTCCAGCGCAATCCTCTTTATGGTATCTGTATCGGCTCCTTCCTGGGAAGTTCCGATTGCAGTAATGGTAAGTTTGCCCAGACTGTGGGCATATCCCACTAATTCTCGGATATACTCTGTGGTAATCCCTGGCACAGTTCCCGGTGCAGGCATCAGAATCACATCTGCGCCTGCCTCTGCAAACAAACGGATATCTTCTTTGGTAATAATATTTTCTCCTCCTTCGCCGATAACGCCGGATGCATGCATCTTTCCGGCTGCAAGCACAATCTTGTCCCCGATTTCGGATGAAATTGCCCGAAGGGAAGAAGTGATCGCATCATTGCTTACACCATTGCCCGGATTGCCGGTCAGCACAATCATATCCACTCCCATGCTCTGTGCCAGCACGGCATTTTCCACCGTCGCATAACGTCCGGGACTCATCGCCCAGATCGTCTCGGCATTTTCCGATGCAGCCGCGTCGTCTACCGGCTCCAAATTAATGCCAACCATGCGCCCGGTAAGTCTTTTCACCTCACGTACCACTTCTGTCTTATCTACTTCCGGCAGTGCATGAATCACAGGACTTTGCACATCAAACATATTCAAAAGAATCATATCTGCTCCCATAGATGCTGCAAATTCCGCATTTGTCACATCGGTAAGCAGCGGTACGGTTATCCCGATGGTCTCGCTTGCCAATACCCTTCCTTCGCTTCCCGCAATTGCTGATATCAGTTCTTCTTTGGTAAGATTGCTCATCTCTGCCGGTGTCATATTTAAAATTCGTTTTGCCATAATAAAATCCTCTTCTTTCTTTTCTTTAAATTCTTTCCCTTATTTAAAATTCTATCCTTCCCGGGATTCAATTTCCGAAATCATAGCAACTCGTGTTTCATGTCTTCCACCCAAAAACTCTGCGTCAAGATATGCCTTCACAATATCCTTTGCCAGCTCTTCTCCCACAATACGAGCGCCAAATGCAATGATATTGGCATTGTTATGTTCTTTTACCAGCCGCGCCGTTGTTACATCAGAACATACGGCAGCCCGGATTCCCTTGACTTTATTTGCCGCAATGGAAATTCCAACGCCTGTCCCGCATATTAATATTCCGCAGTCTGCGCGGCCTTCTGCAACGGCTCTTGCCACCTTCTCGCCGTATTCCGGATAATTACAGGATGCATTCGTATCTGTTCCGTAATTCTCCACTTCATGACCAAGTTCCTTTACATAAGCCATAATCTGATTTTTTAATTCTACTGCTGCATGGTCATTGCCAATTGCGATTTTCATATTTTCCTCCCTCTCTGATAAAAAAACAAAACGATCTTTTCAAAATAACGCTTGATTACAATTTGTATCTCTTCTTTCGGATGGATCGGCTCCACCAGAATGGAATAAATTCCTGCCAGCTTCGCCCCTGCCACATCGGTAAAAATCTGGTCTCCGATAAAAACCGTATTGCTGCAGCCGGTATGCATCATTTCCATAGCCCGTCTGTAATTCCCCGGTTTGGGTTTTCCTGCCTTAAAAATATACCGGGCTCCCACACGCTCAGAAAACAGCTTCACCCGCGGCTCTTTGTTGTTGGAAAGCAAAACACTGTCAAATCCCAATTCTTTTAAATGCCCAAACAAAGCAATTGCACGGTCGTCTGCAGGCTCTCCATGGGGAACTAATGTATTGTCAATATCAAAAATCAATCCCCGGAACCCCTTTTGATACAATGCATCATAATCAACCTGATAGGCAGAAGGCAGATATTCATCCGGATATAAAAAATGTTTCATATAGGCTCCTTTTATGTATCCAGGATTTTCTTTAATTCATTCATAAAAGTGTTGATATCCTTGAATTCTCTGTATACGGAAGCAAACCGGACATAAGCGACTGCTTCTAAATCCTTCAGCTTGTCCATAACAATTTCACCGATTATAGAACTGGATACTTCCTTCTCCTCCCGGTTGAAAATCTCTGTTTCTATTTCATCCACCAGACGGTTGATCTGGTCTGCAGATATCGGCCGTTTGTGGCAGGCGCGCAAAATACCTGCTTCTATTTTCGAGCGGTCATACTGCTCCCTGTTGTTGTCCTTTTTAATTACAATCAACGGTATCGTTTCTACCTTTTCATAAGTAGTAAAACGTTTTCCGCACTCATCACACAGACGTCTGCGGCGAATGGAACTGTTGTCATCTGCAGGTCTTGAATCGATTACCCTTGTATTCTCACTGCTGCAATATGGACATTTCATAGAAAGTCCCTCCCCTTATAATTTTTTTCTCACATCTTCTTCCTTTATCTCAACTAAAATAATATCGGAACCTATACGAACAATACATTTCCAGGGTATACAAAATTCAAAATCATGTCCGAACATACCGAAAAACTTGCACGGTCCCGGCACAATTAATGCCTGTATGCAGCCTGTTTTCTCGTCAAATTCAAGATCGATCACATTGCCCAGACACCTGCAGTTACATACATTGATTACTTCTTTCTCCTGAAGTTCACATAAACGCATCGGCAGACCTTTTCATATTCTTCTTTTTAATCTATTCCGAAAGTTTTTGTCCTATTCCTGGTGTATTAGACGTTAAACCGGAAAAGTATGACATCTCCGTCTTTTACAACGTATTCTTTACCTTCCAGACCGACAATTCCCTTCTCTTTTGCAGCGGAAAGGCTTCCGCAGTCTAAAAGGTCCTGATAATTCACAACTTCTGCCCGGATAAATCCCCGTTCAAAATCAGTATGGATTTTGCCGGCTGCCTTGGGCGCTTTCGTTCCCTTCACGATTGTCCAGGCCCTTGTCTCGTCTTCTCCTGCGGTCAGATAACTGATTAATCCAAGGAGGCTGTAGCTTGCTTTAATCAGTTTTTCCAGACCGGATTCTTTTAATCCCAATTCCTCTAAGAACATGGCTTTTTCTTCTTCGTCCAGTTCCGCAATCTCCTGCTCAATCTGGGCGCAGATGACAAATACTTCGCTGTTCTCGGCTGCTGCCTGGGTTCTGACATTCTGTACAAAAGGATTGGAGGCTCCGTCGTCTGCAAGATCCTCTTCTGCCACATTCGCTGCGTAAATAACCGGTTTGGCTGTCAGAAGATTATAAGAAGCAAACCAGCTTTCTTCCTCTTCATCACCGGACAATGCAAAGGTTTTGGCCGTATTTCCGCTTTCCAGGTGCTCTTTGACCTGCTCTAAAAGAGCTAATTCCTTGGCCAGTGTTTTGTCATTTCTGGCTCCCTTGGAGGTCTTGGCAATCCGGCGCTCTAAGATTTCAATATCGGAAAAAATAAGTTCCAGATTAATGGTTTCAATATCCCGAACCGGATCAATACTTCCGTCTACATGTACAACGTTACCGTCTTCAAAGCAGCGCACCACATGTACGATTGCATCTACCTCTCTGATATTTGCCAAAAACTGATTGCCGAGGCCTTCTCCTTTGCTGGCTCCCTTTACCAGACCTGCAATATCTACAAATTCTATTACTGCAGGCGTTACTTTTTTGGAGTTGTACATATCCCCCAACTGTTTCAATCTCTCATCCGGCACCGCAACGATTCCCACATTGGGATCAATGGTGCAAAATGG
>CAYQRG010000096.1:6637-7179 GCA_964419645.1 uncultured Eubacterium sp. | reverse complement strand
TTTTTGAGCGTGATAAAAAGCGGAATGAGCTGAAAAAGGAATTATCAGAATGCAGAAGGAGCTTCAAGGGTGGCAGACGAAAGGAATTACAGCAGGAGATTGATAGTTTTGACATTCAGATTTCCAATATGAAAAAAGGCTTTCCTCTATCGTAAAAGAATATAAATTTGATTCTGTACAGGCATTTTATAAGGAATTTAATGCGGCAAAGAAAGAGCATCTTGATTATGGGACGGCTCTCGCAGACTGGGAGGAAACCTACGGAAGCAAAGTGGCGGACTCCATGAGCATCAGAGATAGGCTCAGACAAAAAGAGCAGATAGTAAAAGAAAGAGAGGCAAGCAGGGTGTATCAGGCAAGGCAGAAAGATAAAGGGGAAAGATAGCAAAGAATGGGCAGATGGCATCCTGCATCTGCCTGGTAACTTCTTTATTGATAAATTTCATAGGCAGTGGCATCCTTTATTTATTTATTTGTTTGTTTTGTGTGGTAACAGCACTTTACAATTTTTTTCATTTTAAGCAATAAAAAACATACAATCT